>NZ_RZST01000086.1:0-18145 GCF_003997575.1 Mesorhizobium sp. M1A.F.Ca.IN.022.07.1.1 | reverse complement strand
CCGGTGGCGGCCTCGGTGCTGCGGCCTATGACGACTTCATACCGTTTGACGATGCGTCAAGCCTGGCGGAAGCGCAGGCCGACTTCGACCGAAGACTTGTCGCTTTCTGCGACAGCCTGTCCGAGCTTGATCTCGACCGCCGCGTCCTCACCGATCGACGCGAGGACGGCATGATCCCCGAAAAGATCGGCGACATCCTCGCCCATGTCTTCCTGCACGACATCCACCATCGCGGCCAAGTGCACGCGATGCTGTCGGGCACCTCGGTCTCCCCACCGCAATTGGATGAGTTTTTGCTCGATTATGATCTGAAGCTCAGGCAGGCGGAAGTCGAGCGGCTGGGGATTGCGGATCAGGCCAGCGTGACATCATACGCTGAAAAATGACGGTCCGCTGAAATCAACGTAAGGCCTTCAATTTGCGCTTGTGCAATGAGCTGGCGGTCGAAGGGATCGCGATGGTGGAGCGGCAGATGCTCGAGCCGTTCTGCGTGTAGTTCGTTCACACTGAGGATCGGAATACCGTTCGACCGCAAGATTTCCGATATATTGCCTGCGAACGTGACCTTGCCGAGCGATTTTTTGATGGCGATTTCTGCCACGGAAATGGCGCTGACGATGACATCTTCGCCGGCAAGGAAGATGTCACGATGGTGATCCGAAAGGCGTGAATCCGCGTTGAGAACCCAAAGCAGAATATGGGTATCGACCAGATATTTGCGGCTCATTTGATGTACTCGTCCCATTCGGGACCGAGTTCATCGAAATCATCCGAAATGCGAATCTGGCCTTTCAAAGCCCCGAACAAACCTTTGCTCCCGCCAGGCCGGGCGGGAGCGCTCAAAGTTGCCACGATTTCCCCGTGCCGGGTCAGATGGATCTCTTCACCAGCTTGGGCACGCTTCACCAGCTCAGAGAGCTGAGCCTTCGCTTTTGCCATCGGAACGTTCATTGCTCGACCTTTCTGACCATAATTTAGGTCATAATTGGTCGGGCCGCAACCGAGCGTAAGCAGGCGCTACGCCGCCCTGCCGTCCACCTTCAGCACGCCGCGCTTGATCTGGTCCTGCTCGATCGACTCGAACAGCGCGCGGAAATTCCCTTCGCCAAAACCTTCGTCGCCCTTCCTTTGGATGAATTCGAAGAAGATCGGCCCGATCACCGTCTTCGAAAAGATCTGCAGCAGGATCTTGGTCATACCGCCGTCTACGACGCCTTCGCCGTCGATCAGGATGCCGTGCTTCTTCATGCGCTCGATCGGCTCGTCATGGCCGTACACGCGCTCACGCGACATCTCGTAATAGGTGTCGGGCGGGCCGGGCATGAACTTCAGACCGTTGGCGGCAAGCTTGTCGGTGGCATCGTAGATCGCATCGGTGCCGACAGCGATGTGCTGGATACCCTCGCCGTTGTACTTCTTCAAATACTCGGCGATCTGGCTGGTTTCGTCCTTGGACTCGTTGAGCGGAATGCGGATCTTGCCGCAGGGCGAGGTGATCGCCCGGCTGACCAATCCGGTGATCCTGCCGTCGATGTCGAAGAAATGGATCTGCTTGAAGCCGAACAGGTCGCGGTAGAAGTCCCACCACTTGTCCATGTTGCCGCGATAGACATTGTGGGTCAGGTGGTCGAGATAGTAGAAGCCGACGCCTTCGGGTTTCGAATTGCGCTCGCCCAGCCACTCGAACTCAGCATCGTAAGCCGAGCCCTTGTCGCCATAGGTTTCGATGAAATAGAGGAGCGATCCGCCGATGCCGACGATCGCCGGCGCGTCGAGCGCCTTGTCGGTGCCCTCATAGGGCACAGCACCCTTCGACACGGCATGGTCGAAGGCATGCTTGGCATCGACCACGCGCCACGCCATCGAGGCGGCGCAGGGGCCGTGCTTTTCGACGAATTTCATCGCATGCGAGCCTGGCTCGGCATTGACGACATAGTTGATGTCGCCCTGGCGCCAGACGGTGATGTCCTTGGTGCGGTGCTTCGCCACCGCGACATAGCCCATGCGGGCGAAGAGCTCGGCGAGTTTTGCCGGGTCTGAATGCGCGAACTCGACGAATTCGAAGCCGTCGGTGCCGGCGGGATTCGCCTTGCTGATCTTGGCGGGCGGGGCGTCATGCGGGAAGGGGCCCATGGCAGTCCTCCGAAAGCTGTTAAGGCCGTGCTTGGCCAGCTTTCACTATAATAACGCTGGACGGCTGCATGGTGCTTGCATTCAACCGCCTGGAATGCCCATCATGTGCGCAGATTGTGCATGATTGGGGAGAAAATCATGGATGATGCGCGCCTTGATCAATTTGACCGCAAGATACTGGCGCTCCTGCAGGGCGATGCGCGGCTCACTAACAACGACCTTTCGGAGCGTGTGAACCTGTCGGCCTCGCAATGCTCGCGCCGCCGCCAGCGGCTGGAGGAAGATGGCTATATCAGGGGCTATCGCGCCGTGCTCGACCGCGACCGTCTCGGCTTTTCGCTGGTCAATGTGATTTCGGTGACCTTGGCCACCCACAACCGCGACAATGCCCGCCGCTTCGGCGAGCTGGTGGCGCGGCTACCCGAGGTGCAGGAAGCGCACGCGCTGACCGGCGAGATGGATTACATCCTGAAGGTGGTGACGCCCGATCTCAAATCGCTTTCCGAGTTCGTCAACGGCGTGCTGCTGCCGCATGAATCGGTGCAGCACGTCAAGACAGCGATCGTGCTGGAAACGTTGAAAGAGACCGGCGCGCTGCCGATTTAGTTTGCGGAGATCTTTGTTGGATGCGACGGCGACGGAACGCGAACCTGCGGAATTGGCTCTCGCCAATGCGCAAGCTTTCACCCCCGCTGCTGCTGGATCAGCCCATAGAGGTTGGTGCAGCGCGCGCCGGAGCGGCAATAGGCGAAGACTGGGCCTTCGAGCTCGTCGAGCGCCTCGGCCTGATCCTCGACATTGTCCATGGTGAGCTGGCCGCTGATCACCGGGATGTAGCGGAAGGCGAGCCCCGCAGCTTCCGCGGCCGCCTTGACGCTGTCGGCAGAGGGCTGGCCGGGCTGCTCGTCGTCCGGCCGGTTGCAGATGACGCTCTTGAAGCCGGCGTCCTTGATGGCAACGATGTCCTCGGGCTGGATCTGCCCCGAGACCGAATAGTCTTCGCTGATCTGGCGGTATTCCATAGCGTCGTCCTCGCAATCCTTGGCCGCAGTCATGCCACCGCGCGGCATTGGCGGCAATCCGTAGCACCGGATCTCTCTGCCAAATAGAGAGTGCGGGGCGGAAAATCCAACCGGGCCGATTTTAGCCCGGTTGGATGATGCCGCTTAGCTTCCGAGCAGCGCGCCTTTGAACTGCTCGATGTTGTTGTGCATCATGTCGATATAAGTCGAGGCCGGGCCGTCGGGCGGCGACAGCGCATCGGAATAGAGCGTGCCGCCGACCTTGATGCCGGTCTCGCTGGCGATCTGCTCGATGAGCCTGGGGTTGGTGATGTTCTCGATGAAGATCGCCGCCGCCTTGTCCTGCTTGACCTGGTTGACCAGCTTGGCCACGTCGGCGGCCGAAGGCTCGGAATCGGTCGAGATGCCTTGCGGAGCAAGGAAGGTCAGGCCGTATGCATGCTCGAAATAGCCGAAGGCGTCGTGCGAGGTGATGACGACGCGCTTGGCCTCGGGGATCGCCTGGATCGCCGCGGTCACTTCGCCCTCCAACGCGTCGAGCTTCTGCGTGTAAGCGGCGGCATTGGCCTTGTAGCTGTCGCAGCCCGCGCTATCGGCGGCGCAGAATGCATCGGCGATATTCTTCACGTAGATCTTGGCATTGGCAATCGACTGGAAGGCGTGCGGGTCGTTGACCGTCTTGCCGCCGCCGGTGCCGGCGCCTTCGGCCGCGTCGGCATCGGCGAATTCCGGCTTGAAGGCGATCGGCGTCACGCCCTTGGTCAGCGTCACGATCGTCGCCTTGGTGGCGCTGGTGTCGACCAGGCGCTGCAAAAAGCCTTCGAAATGCAGACCGTTGACCAGCACGACATCGGCGCCGGCCATCGCCACCGCATCGGCGGGGGTCGGCTCGTAGACATGCGCGTCGCCGTCCGGGCCGACGATGGTGGTGATGTTGACGCGGTCGCCGCCGACATTTTTCGCAAAGTCAGCGATCACCGTGAAGCTCGCCACCACCTTGAGCGGCGCCGCAAAAGCGGACGATGTGGCGAAAGCGCTTAATGTTATAACGCTCAGCGCCAGGGCGGCGCGGAAGGATTTCAACATTGGGAAGAGTCTCCTTGCTTGGGGATTAAGCTGTGCGGTGGCGGTGATGCACGATACGGGCGCGCAGCGCGCCGCGCGTGCCGAACAGGATCGAGCAGAAATAAACGACGCCGGCCGAAAGGATGATAGCCGGGCCGGACGGCAGTGAGGCGTGATAGGACAAAAGCAGTCCGGCTATGCAGGAGGCAAAGCCGATCAGCACCGCCAGCGCGCACATCGGCTCGACGCGAACCGTCCAGAAGCGGGCGGCGGCGGCCGGCAGCATCATCAGCCCGACCGAGAGCAGCGTGCCCAGCGCCTGGAAACCGCCGACGAGGTTGAGCACGACCAGCCCAAGAAAGATGAAATGGACCGGGCTGCCCATGCGGCTCACCGAGCGCAGGAACAGCGGATCGAGGCATTCGGCGACCAGCGCCCGCCAGAAGATGGCGAGGCAGGCGAGCGTCACAACCACGATGCCGCAGATCAGGATCAGCGCCTCGTTGTTGAGCGCCAGCACGGTGCCGAACAGCACATGCATCAGGTCGACGCTCGAGCCGCGGATCGACACCATAAGCACGCCGATGGCGAGCGAGATCAGATAGAAGGCCGCCATCGAGGCGTCCTCGCGCTGGATGGTGAAGCGCGAAACCGCCCCTGCGCCGAGCGCGACGATGATGCCGGCGATCAGCCCGCCGACGGTCATCGGCAGGATCTCGAGGCCATAGAACAGGAAGCCCGCGGCGGCACCGGGCAGGATGGCGTGCGCCATTGCGTCGCCCGACAGGCTCATGCGCCTGAGCATCAGGAAGACGCCGACCGGGCAGGCGCCGAGCGACAGCATCAGCGAGCCGAACAGCGCCCGTTGCATGAAGGCGAAATCGGCGAAGGGCTGGATGAACAGGCCGTAGAGAAACTCCATCACGCCGCCCTCGGTCCGGAGCCATGGCCGTGATGATGATCATGCGCGTGCGCGTGGTCATGATGTTCGTGGTCATGGCCATGGTCATCGGGCTCGCACCAGGGCGCGTTCTCTTCCCAGGCCTCGTGAAAACGCCGCGCCTTGAGCAGGTTTTCAGGCCTGAGCGTCTGTTTTGTGTCGCCCCAGGCGACAGGCTGGCGGGCGAGCAGCAGCGTCTTCGGAAAATTCCGCCGCACGAGATCGAGGTCGTGGACGACCACCATGATCGTGCGCTCCTCGCCATGCCAGCGCTTTATCAGCTGGATGAGGTCGCCGACGGTCTTGGCGTCGACGGCATTGAACGGCTCGTCGAGCAGGATGAGGTCGGCATCCTGCAACAGCACGCGGGCAAACAACGTGCGCTGCAGCTGACCCCCGGAGAGCGTGTGGATCGGCCGCTTCTCGAAGCCGCCGAGCCCGACCGCCATCAGCGCCTTGCTGACCGACTCGCGATCCTCTTTGGTGTAGCGTCCGAGCATGCCGCGCTTCGGCCACAGGCCAAGCGAGACCAGGTCGACCACCCGCGCCGGGAAGCTGCGGTCGAGCTCCGACTGCTGCGGCAGATAAGCGGTGCGCACGCCGGGCGCGCGGACAACCGTGCCCTCCATCGGCTTCAGCACGCCGACAATGCCCTTCATCAGCGTCGACTTGCCCGAGCCGTTGGCGCCGACGACGGCAGTCAGCGAGCCTTTTCGGACCGTGCCGTTGAGGTGATGAATGGCCGGATGGCTGTTGTAACCGAGCGTCAGGTCGCGGAAGGTCAGGCAGGCATTTGTCATCAGGCGTTCCGGATCGGACACGAATTCGAGAGCACTCGTCGATATGTGATGTTATTACATTAGTCAACATGCCGGTTCGGCAGAATTGTGTCCAGATCGGTCAACTCGCCGTGTACACGGAAGCGGTCCGGAGCCGATAAATTGGCTCAATCGGTTTCGCGCCGGTCGGCCTTGCCCGGAGCCGGCACGAACTCTAAACAGGCGCGACCCTAGAAAGAAGGAACCTCCCATGAGCATTCGTCGTATCGATGTCGGCCCGCGCATGAGCCAGATCGTCATTCACGGCAACACTGTCTATCTGGCCGGCCAAGTCGGTGAGCCCGGCGGCAACGTCGCCTCGCAGACTCGCGACATCCTGAAGACCATCGACGAATTGCTGGCCAAGGCTGGCAGCGACAAGACCAAGATCGTGCAGGCGATCATCTGGCTGGCCGACATGGGCACCTTCGCCGAGATGAATTCGGAGTGGGACAAGTGGGTGCCGCAAGGCCACACGCCCGCCCGCGCCACCGGCGAAGCCAAGCTCGCCACCCCGGAATATCTGGTCGAGATCATTATCACGGCGGCGCTGTAAGGCGCTGGATCCGCCAATCTTCCCCTCGTGGGCCCGCGAGGGGAAGATCGCTCATCCCTGCGAAGGCGTGAACCGCGCCACAAGCGTGTGGCTTTCCGCCGGATAGATGAAGCGCACATGCGTGACCGGATGCTCGGCGCTCCAGGTGCGGCGCTCGACCACCAGGCAGGGCGCACCGGGATCGATGTCGAGCGTGTCGGCGATAGTTTCGTCAGCCGCCATGGCGCGGATACGGTGCTCGGCCTCGCTCCACGGCACGCGGCCGATCAGCCAGGGGCCGGGCGCGATGTCGAGAAATTCTTCCTCGCTGGCCTCGCCCACCGCCGAAAGATTGATCAGGCGCTGCTCGAGCGCGAATGGCCGTTCGCCGGCAAAATGCAGCCCCTCCAGCCAAAGCACTGGACCCGTGGCAGATAGCCCAAGCAGCGACCGATCCTCGGCATTGCCGCGTCGTTTCATGCGCTCCAGCCGTTCATAACGATAGGGCAGGCCAAGCGCCTCGACCTCGATCCTGATGTCGTGCAGCTCCAGCACCGCCGCCTGCGACTGCGGCTGGCGCACGAAGCTGCCCGAGCGGCGGCGGCGCTCGATCAACCCCGCCTTCGCGAGCTGCGACAGCGCCTTGTTCACAGTCATGCGCGAACAATCATACTGAGCCGTCAGCTCGTGCTCGAACGGGATGCGGTGGCCGGGCGCCCATGCACCCGACAGGATTTTTTCCCGGATGTCGGACAGGATCCGCTGGTGCAGCGACAGGGTCTCGCCGTCTTCCATCTCTGCCGTTTCGGTCATGCTCATCGGGATCAGCCCTCGGAAAGCGCCATCATCACTTTGCGGAAGCGCCCGGCGACCGCCTCGCGTTTGACATGCCTGCCGCCGCTCACTTGCTTCTTGCCATGCACCCAGACACAATCGACCTTGCTGCCATTGGCAAAGATCCAGGCGTCGAGGATGGCATCGCCCGCCTTGCCGGCAAGTGAGGGATGACCGGCGTCGAGCGAGACGAAATCGGCGGGCCTGCCGACGGCGAGGGTTGAGGGGCCGTCGCCGAGCGCGATGCTGCCGCCATCGAGCGCGGCATCGAACAGCGCACGACCGGTAGAGCCGCCGGCGCGCGCCAGCACATTGCGAGCGCGGTGGGCGAGGCGCTGCGAATATTCGAGCTGCCGAAGCTCGTCCGGCAGGCCGATCAGCACATTGGAGTCGGAGCCGACGCCGAAGCGGCCGCCATGTTCGATGAACAAGGGGGCGGCGAAAGTGCCGTCGCCGAGATTGGACTCGGTGATCGGGCAGAGCCCAGCGACGGCGCCGCTCTTGGCCATGGCGATCGTCTCGGCCTCGGTCATATGCGTGGCGTGGATCAGGCACCAGCGCCTGTCCACCTCAGCATGTCCGAGCAGCAACTCGACCGGACGCTTGCCTGACCAGGCGATGCAGTCCTCGATTTCCTTCACCTGCTCGGCGACATGGATGTGGATCGGCCCGTTCGGCGCCATTGCGGCAACCGCGTTGAGTTCGTCCGGCGTTGCGGCGCGCAGGCTGTGCGGCGCGACGCCGACGACGGCTTGCTCCAGCGAGCGAACGCCCTCGCGAGTTTTCTCAAGCAGACGTCCGAAGCGTTCGACATCATTGATGAATCGCCGCTGGCCTTCGTTGGGAGCAGCGCCGCCGAAGGCCGAATGGGCATAGAAGACTGGCAGCAGGGTCAGCTCGATGCCGGTGTCGGCGGCGGCAGAAGCAATGCGCTCCGCCATCTCGGCGATGTTGGCATAAGGCTGCCCGTCGCGGTCGTGGTGCAGATAGTGGAACTCGCCGACGCGCGAAAAACCGGCTTCCAGCATCTCCACATAAAGCTGCGCCGCGACCGCCTCGACCTGGTCCGGCGTCATCGACAGCGCGAAGCGGTACATCACCTCGCGCCAGCTCCAGAAACTGTCGGCCGAGGGACCGCGCAGTTCGGCAAGCCCCGCCATGCCGCGCTGGAAGGCGTGGCTGTGCAGGTTGGGCATGCCGGGCAGGACGATCGCGTGGCGTTCGTCGCCGGCGTGCGCCGAAGAGCCCGCTTCGACTGCAGAGATACGGCCGCCCTCGAATGCGATCCTCACATTGCCCCGCCAACCGCCGGGCAGCAGCGCCTGTTCCGCAAAGATCACCGTCACGTCCAAACTCCCAATCCGAAAGCCCGAGCGACATTAACACTTGCGTCGCGTTCCAATATGTATATACATAATCGTCATCCTTTCAAATGGAAAAGATGATGGGTGGAGCAAACGGAAAGAGCGGCCTTCGTCTGTGGCGCAATGCGCGCCTGGCGACCATGGCCGAGGGTGCTCCCGGTCTCGGCATCGTCGAGAAAGGTGCGATCGCCGCGCGCGACGGGCTGATCGTCTATGCCGGATCGGAGGCCGACCTGCCGGCAGCCGCCGGGCAGGGCGCCGAAACGGTCGATTGCCAGGGCCGCTGGATCACCCCCGGCCTGATCGATTGCCACACCCACCTTGTCTATGCAGGCAACCGCGCCAACGAATTCGAGATGCGCTTGGCCGGCGCCACGTATGAGGAGGTGGCGAGGGCAGGGGGTGGCATTGTCTCCTCGGTCAAGTCGCTGCGCGCCGCGAGCGAAGACGAGCTCGTCTCCCAGACGCTGCCCCGCCTCGACGCGCTGATGGCCGAGGGCGTCACGACCGTCGAGGTCAAGTCCGGCTACGGCCTCGATGCCGACAATGAAAAAAAGTCGCTGCGCGCTGCCCGCCGTCTGGCCAGTGAGCGTCCAATCACGATCCTTACGACCTGTCTCGCCGCCCATGCGCTGCCGCCTGAAGCCAGGGGCGACAAGGACGCTTTCATCGATCTCGTCGCCGGCACGATCCTCCCGGCGGTTGCCGCCGAAAAGCTCGCGCACGCCGTCGACGGTTTTTGCGAGGGCATTGCCTTCTCACCGGAACAGATCGCGCGCGTCTTCGATAAGGCGAAAGCGCTTGGCCTGCCGGTGAAGCTTCACGCCGACCAGTTGTCCAACCTGCATGGCGCCGCGCTTGCCGCGCGCTACGGCGCGCTGTCGGCTGATCACCTGGAATACACCGATGAGGAGGGCGCCGCGGCGATGGCCGGGTCCGGCACCGTCGCGACGATCCTGCCCGGCGCCTACTATTTCATCCGCGAGACCAAGAGGCCGCCGGTCGAGCTGTTCCGCCGGCATGGCGTGACGATGGCGGTCGCCACCGACTCCAATCCCGGTACCTCGCCGCTCACCTCGCTGCTGCTCACCATGAACATGGCCGCGACGCTCTTTGGCCTGACCGTCGACGAATGCCTCGCCGGCGTCACCCGCGAGGCCGCGCGTGCGCTGGGGCTTCTCGACAGGACCGGCACGCTGGAAGCCGGCAAATCGGCCGACCTTGCCGTCTGGGATATCGAGCGTCCGGCCGAACTTGTCTACCGCATGGGCTTCAATCCGCTCCATGCCCGCATCTGGAGAGGACAATGACCGAACTGATCCTGAAGCCCGGCAGCGCAACGCTTGCCGACTGGCGCGCCATCTATCGCGGCGCCGTGCCGAAGCTCGACGATTCCTGCCGGCCGAAGATCAAGGCCAGCGCCGAAGCCGTCGCCCGCATCGTCGCCAAAGGCGAGCCGGTCTACGGCATCAACACCGGCTTCGGTAAGCTCGCCAGCGTTCGCATTCCGGCAAACGATCTTGAAACGCTGCAACGCAACATCGTGCTTTCCCATGCCGCGGGCGTCGGCGAACCGATGCCGGCCCCCGTGGTGCGGCTGATGATGGCGTTGAAGCTGGCGAGCCTCGCCCAGGGCGCTTCCGGCGTGCGCGCCGAGACCATCGACCTGCTCCAGGGGATGCTCGCCAACGACGTCATTCCGGTGGTGCCGGCGCAAGGTTCGGTCGGCGCCTCGGGCGACCTCGCGCCGCTCGCGCATATGACGGCCGTGATGATCGGCGTCGGTGAATGTTTTACCCCGCATGGCCGCTTCCCGGCCAAGGTTGCCTTCGTCTCGCATGGGCTGGAACCGGTCACGCTCGGGGCCAAGGAAGGCCTGGCGCTGCTCAACGGCACCCAGTTCTCGACCGCCTTCGCGCTCGCCGCCCTGTTCGAAGCCGAGACGCTCTACCAGTCGGCGCTGGTCGCCGGCGCGCTGTCGACCGATGCTGCCCGCGGCTCCGACGCGCCTTTCGATCCGCGTATTCATCTGTTGCGCAAGCATCGCGGCCAGATCGAGACCGCGGACGCGTTGCGCGATCTGATGGCCGGCAGCGCCATTCGTGAATCGCACCGTGTCGGTGACGAGCGCGTGCAGGATCCATACTGCCTGCGGTGCCAGCCGCAGGTGATGGGCGCCGCGCTCGACGTCCTGCGCAAGGCGGCCGACACGCTCGAGACCGAAGCCAACGGCGTCACCGACAACCCGCTGATCTTCGCCGAGGACGACACCGCGCTCTCGGGCGGCAACTTTCACGCCGAGCCGGTGGCCTTTGCCGCCGACATGATCGCGCTTGCCGTGTGCGAGATCGGCTCGCTGTCTGAGCGCCGCATCGCCATGCTGGTCGATCCGGCGCTCTCCGGCATGCCGGCTTTCCTGACGCCGAAGCCTGGCCTCAATTCCGGTTTCATGATCCCGCAGGTGACGGCGGCGGCGCTCGTTTCGGAAAACAAGCAGAAGGCCTATCCGGCGAGCGTCGATTCCATCCCGACCTCGGCCAACCAGGAAGACCATGTCTCGATGGCTGCCCACGGCGCGCGCCGCCTGCTCGGCATGATCGAGAACGCAACGGCCGTCATCGGCATCGAGCTGTTGGCAGCCGCGCAGGGCTGCGATTTCCACGCCCCGCTCGCCTCGAGCGAAGCGCTGGAAACGGTGCGCAAGCTGGTCCGAGCCGAGGTGCCGCATCTCGACAACGACCGGCATTTCCACCCCGACATGGAAAAGGCGATCGCCCTGGTGCGCAGCGGTGCTGCGGTGAAGGCGGTGGGAGCGGTGGCGCTGCCGGGGATTGCGTCATGAGATTGAATGCTCTGATAGGTCGCGATCCTTCACGCCCCCCTCTGTCCTGCCGGACATCTCCCCCACAAGGGGGGAGATTGGCAACTTTGGCGCCCCGCTCCTTCTTGCAACGTGGACGATTGGCGAAAGCCGGCGTGATATCTGATCTCCCCCCTCGTGGGGGAGATGTCCGGCAGGACAGAGGGGGGCGCCGTAGAGCTCCAACCCGTGGAGAGCTCCAATGACCACGCCCTGGCTCACCATCACACGCGGTACGGCGCCGCTGCTGGTCTCGATCCCGCACACCGGCATAGATCTTGCGGGCCTCGACAGCCGGTTGGTCTCGCCGTGGCTCGGCCGCCGCGACTGCGACTGGTGGATCGACAAGCTGTACGACTTCGCGAACGATCTTGGCGCCACGGTCGTCCACACCGCCATCTCGCGCACCGTCATCGACGTCAACCGCGACCCCTCCGGCGTCTCGCTTTATCCTGGACAGGCGACGACCACGCTCTGCCCCACCGACACGTTTGATGGCGACCCGCTCTACCGCATGGGCGAGGAGCCGACGCCGTCCGAGATCGACCGGCGCCGCGAGACTTACTTCGCGCCTTACCATGCCGCACTGCAGGCTGAGATCGACCGGCTGCGCGGCATGCATGAGAAGATCGTGCTGTATGATTGCCATTCGATCCGCTCGGTGCTGCCGCGCCTGTTCGAAGGCACGCTGCCGGTGTTCAATCTCGGCACCAATGACGGCAAGAGCACCGAACCATCCCTGCAGGAAAAGGTAGCCGCCATCCTCGCGGCGAGCAGCCAGTCCTGGGTAGTCAATGGGCGCTTCAAGGGCGGCTGGATCACCAGAAGTTTCGGCCGGCCGCAGAGCGGCGTCCATGCGCTGCAGATGGAGCTCTCGAACCGCGGCTATATGCGCGAGCCGTCGGAAAAGGGCGCGCCAGACAACTGGCCGGTGCCTTACGACCCAACCTACGCGGCGCCGATCCGCGCCACGCTGAAAACCATTCTCGAAACCGCGATTGCCTGGGCCGCGCGCTGACGCTCCCGCCGCACCTGATCGAAAGGGAACTGCCGACATGACCGACCCTCGCCACAACATCCGTGAAGTCCGCGCGCCGCGCGGCGATAAGCTCAACGCCCGCTATTGGACGACCGAGGCGCCGCTGCGCATGTTGATGAACAATCTCGATCCGGAGGTCGCCGAGAACCCGAACGAGCTCGTGGTCTATGGCGGCATCGGCCGGGCGGCGCGCACCTGGAACGATTTCGACCGCATCGCCGCGTCGTTGAAAACGCTCGGCGAGGACGAGACGCTCTTGGTGCAGTCGGGCAAGCCGGTCGGCGTCTTTCGCACCCACAAGGACGCGCCGCGCGTCTTGATCGCCAATTCCAACATCGTGCCGCACTGGGCGACCTGGGAAAAATTCAACGACCTCGATAGGAAGGGCCTGATGATGTACGGCCAGATGACGGCCGGTTCCTGGATCTATATCGGCACGCAAGGCATCGTTCAGGGCACCTACGAGACCTTCGTCGAGGCCGGCCGCCAGCACTATGGCGGCAATCTCAAGGGCAAGTGGATCCTGACCGCCGGCCTCGGCGGCATGGGCGGCGCCCAGCCTCTGGCCGCTGTCATGGCCGGCGCCTCCTGCCTCGCCATCGAATGCAATCCGGACTCGATCGACTTCCGCTTGCGCACTCGCTACCTCGACGAGAAGGCCAAAACGCTCGACGAGGCGATGGAAATGATCGAGCGCTGGACCAAGGCCGGCGAGGCGAAGTCCGTCGGCCTGCTCGGCAATGCCGCCGAGATCGTGCCGGAGATGTTCAGGCGTGGGATCCGCCCCGATATCCTCACCGACCAGACCTCGGCGCATGACCCGATCAACGGCTATCTGCCCAAGGGCTGGACCATGGCCGAATGGCGCGAGAAGCGCGTCAGCGATCCGAAGGCGGTGGAGAAGGCGGCGCGCGCGTCGATGCGGGAGCATGTCGAGGCGATGGTGGCGTTCTGGAACGCCGGCGTGCCGACGCTCGACTACGGCAACAACATCCGCCAGGTCGCCAAGGACGAGGGTTTCGAAAATGCCTTCGCCTTCCCCGGCTTCGTGCCGGCTTACATCCGTCCGCTGTTCTGCCGCGGCATCGGCCCGTTCCGCTGGGCTGCGCTCTCGGGCGATCCGGAAGATATCTACAAGACCGACGCCAAGGTGCGCGAACTCACCCCCGGCAACACGCATCTGCATAATTGGCTCGACATGGCGCGCGAGCGCATCTCCTTCCAGGGCCTGCCGGCGCGCATCTGCTGGGTGGGGCTTGGCGACCGACATCGATTGGGGCTCGCCTTCAACGAAATGGTGGCCAAGGGCGAGCTCAAGGCGCCGGTCGTCATCGGCCGCGACCATCTCGATTCCGGCTCGGTCGCCTCGCCGAACCGCGAGACCGAGGCGATGAAGGATGGCTCCGACGCCATTTCCGACTGGCCGCTGCTCAACGCGCTGCTCAACACCGCGTCCGGCGCCACCTGGGTCTCGCTGCATCACGGCGGCGGCGTCGGCATGGGCTTCTCGCAACATGCCGGCATGGTGATCGTCGCCGACGGAACGCCTGACGCGGCCAGGCGCCTGGAGCGCGTGCTGTGGAACGACCCGGCGACCGGCGTCATGCGTCACGCCGATGCCGGTTACGACATCGCCATCGAGTGCGCGAAGGAGCACCAGCTCAACCTGCCGGGCATACTGGGTTGAGGCGATGCGCATCCTTCGTGCCGCCGGCTATCGCGTCATGCCGTGGAAGAACGGCGGCGGCACGACCACCGAGATCGCCGTCTCGCCTGATGGCGCCGGTCTCGAGGATTTCGACTGGCGCATCTCCATGGCGCGCGTCGAGACCAGCGGGCCATTCTCCAGCTTCGCCGGGGTCGACCGCACGCTGTCGGTGCTGGAAGGCGACGGCATTATGCTCGACATCGCCGCTCGACCGCCGGCGCGGCTGACGCCAGCCTCGGCGCCGCTTCCTTTTCCCGGCGACGTGCCGACCCGCGCCACGTTGATGGGCGGCCCGATCACCGATCTCAACGTCATGAGCCGCCGCGGCTGCATCAGCCATACGGTCGAGCGCTTGCCTGTTTCGGGTGAAGTCGAGATAAGGTCGACCGACGGCACGACGATTATCTTGCCGGTTGGCGGTGGCGTCACAGTCCTCACGGACACCGCTGCCAGCCTCGGACCGCTTGATGCGCTCGTCCTCGATCAGCAGAGCCGGAAACTGCGCCTCCAGCCTGAAGGGCATGAGCTGATTTTTGTGATCCGCCTGCGCGTCACCGCCGCCAATGGTTAACGGCTGTTGCCAAACATGATCGCGGCGCGGGCGAAATATCGCCTGGCCCCTTGCATGTATCACGAAAAAGCCTGAATCCTTTCCCTGATCGGACCCGGGGCGGGAAGCGAGGGGCGTTCGCCCTTGAGTTGTCGAAAGGGGACGCCCCTGTCATGGAGCGCAAACAAACTTTCGGCCGAACCTGCCATGCAACAGATTGCATTTGAACCGGTTTTAGGGCCATTGCCGTGGCGGTGACGCCGCATCGCGCCCCGCCTTACGGAATAATCAATGAACATCCAGACGAATCCCGCCAAGATCGAACAAACTAGTGCCGGCTTCCCGACCGTCACGGAAGCGCCGATACGCTCCAATTTCCTGCCGGAAGACCGGCTGCGCGCGCTGGGCGCAGCACTCGCCAAGGGCGATGTCAGGGACCTGTTCGGGCTTTCGCCGTTCGAATTCCAGGCCCGCATCCGCGATAGCGCCAAGAAGATTCTCGAAGTCTACCGTTCGACCAACGCCGCCCAGGCCAAGGGCGAGACGATCACGCCCGCGGCGCAATGGCTGCTCGACAACAACTACCTGGTCGAAGAGACCATATTTCAGGTCAAGCGCGATCTGCCGCGCCGTTTCTACCGCCAGTTGCCGACGCTCAAGCTTGCGGGCGGCACGGCGTTGCCGCGCGCCTTCGTCGTCGCCTGGAGCTATGTCGAGCATTCCGACAGCGCCGTCTCGGCGACCATGTTCAAGGCCATCGTCGAGGGCTTTCAATCGGTCGAGCCGCTGAAGATCGGCGAGCTCTGGGCGCTGCCGTCGCTGCTGCGCTTCGTGCTGATCGAAAACCTCCGACGCATCGCAGTGCGCGTCAACCGTACGAGAGAGATGCGCCAGATCGCCAACGAGGTCGCCGACCGGGTGCTGGCGACCGACGACAATGCCGACCGGACCAGGATCCTGTCGAGCTACGCCGCGCATGCGCAGGATACCACTTTCGCCACCCAGCTCCTTTATCGCCTGCGTGACGGTTCGCAGAACGCCGGCCGCGCGCTGGAATGGCTGGAG
The DNA here is from genome assembly GCF_003997575.1 of Mesorhizobium sp. M1A.F.Ca.IN.022.07.1.1. Taxonomy (NCBI): domain Bacteria; kingdom Pseudomonadati; phylum Pseudomonadota; class Alphaproteobacteria; order Hyphomicrobiales; family Phyllobacteriaceae; genus Mesorhizobium; species Mesorhizobium sp. M1A.F.Ca.IN.022.07.1.1. Next base: position 2,212 of record NZ_RZST01000086.1, on the reverse strand, counting down.
GGCGAGCTCGAGAAGACCGGCTCCGACGCCGAGGAGATCATCATCTCCGAGCATCAGACGCTGTCCAGCGGCAACGTCACCACCGGCAACATCATCCGCGGCCTGCGCCTCATCAACGACGTCGACTGGACGGTCTGGTTCGAGGGCGTCAGCCGCATCGACACGCTGCTGCGCGAGAAGACCGATTTCGCCGCGCTCGATTTCTTCTCGCGCGATCAGTATCGCACCGCGATCGAGCAGCTTGCGCGCCGCTCCGACCTTTCCGAATTCCGCGTCGCCGAAACGGCGATCGAGCTTGCAGGCCACATGCCTGGGGTCACCGATGCGTCCGGCGTGCCGGAAACTGCCGACCCCTCCGTGCATACCGATGTCGGCTTCTTCCTGGTCGGGCCGCGCCGGCCGGAGCTGGAACAGGCGATCGGCTATCGGGCTCCCTTCTATGTGACTTTCAAGCGCGCCTTTGCCGCCACCGGCTGGCTCGGCATCGTCGTGCCGGTCTTCCTGCTGACGGTGCTCCTGCTTGTGCTGTCCGGCAACGCGCTTGCCAATCTCGGCCTCTCGGCGGGGGCGATCACGCTGATGCTGGCTTTGTTCGCGGTGCCGGCAAGCGAAGGCGCGTTGGCCTTCTTCAACACCGTCGTGGCGCTCTTCCTCAAGCCGACGCGGCTAGTCGGCTATGACTATAAGCACGGCATCCCCGCCTCAGCGCGCACGCTGGTCGTCGTGCCTTCGCTCATCGGGTCGCGCGACGACGTCGAGGAAAACATCCGCAACATCGAGGTGCATCATCTCGCCAACACGGCAGAAGAGATCCATTTCGCGCTTTTGTCCGACTGGCCTGATTCCAAGACTGAGATCGACGCAGCCGACATCGAGATCCTGCAATATGCCCGCGACGAGATCGCCAGGCTGAACGCCCGCTATCCGTCGGAAGGTGCTCCGCGCTTCTATCTTCTGCATCGCCGCCGGCTCTACAATCAGGCCCAGGGCTGCTGGATGGGCTGGGAACGCAAGCGCGGCAAGCTGCACGAGCTCAACCTTCTGCTGCGCGGCGACAGCGACACCACCTTCCTGCCGCTCGATGTGCCGCTGCCGGACAAAGTCACCTATGTGATGACGCTCGACGCCGATACGCGCACCACGCGCGACGCCGTCTCGAGCCTTGTCGGCAAGCTCGCGCATCCGCTCAATCGTCCGCATTTCGATCCGGCAAAGCGCGTCGTTACAGCCGGCTACACCATCCTGCAGCCGCGCATCACCGCCTCGCTCACCAGCGGCGACGATGCCTCCTTCTTCCAGCGCGTCTTCTCGGCCAATCGCGGTCTCGACCCGTACGTCTTTGCCGTGTCCGACGTCTATCAGGACGTCTTCGGCGACGGCACTTTCACGGGCAAGGGCCTCTACCATATCGACGCCTTCGAAACGGCGCTGAAGGGCCGCATCGAGGAAAACACCATCCTCAGCCACGATTTGCTCGAAGGCGCCCTGGCGCGCGCCGCGCTCGTCACCGATGTCGAGCTGGTCGAGGACTATCCGACCCGCTACTCGGTCGACGCCTCACGCCACCACCGCTGGGCGCGCGGCGACTGGCAATTGCTCGGCTTCATGTTCGATCCGCGCTCTGGCGTTCCGGCACTGTCGCGCTGGAAGATGGTCGATAACCTCCGCCGCTCGGTGACCCCGATCTTCTGGGTGATGGCCTGTATCGCCGGCTGGACGCTGCTGCCGTTCACGCAGGCCGCGCAGTGGCAGGCGCTGATGATCCTCAGCCTGTTCATGGCCCCGACTTTCGACATCGTCAACGGCATCCTGCCGAAGAGCGGCGACCAGACGCCGCGCGGCCATTTCTCGGCGCTGGCGCGCGACACTGTGTTCGGCACCGCGCTGGTGGCGCTGAAGGTGCTTTTGATGGCGCACCTTGCCTGGATGATGGGCGATGCCATCGTCCGCACTCTTTACCGGCTCTTCGTCAGCCGCCAGAACCTTCTGGAGTGGCGCACCGCCTCGCAGGCGCACAAGACCGGCGGCAGCGATCTCGGCGCCTATTACAGCATGATGTATGGCGCCGTGATCATCGGCGTCGTCGGCCTTGCCGTTCCGGTGCTGGCCGATTCCACCGGCGCGTTCGTCGCCTTCTTCTTCGCGATTTTCTGGATCGGCTCGCCCGCCGTCGCCTGCTGGATCAGCCGCTCGGCCGAGACCGAGGACAGGC
>NZ_RZST01000085.1:0-18151 GCF_003997575.1 Mesorhizobium sp. M1A.F.Ca.IN.022.07.1.1 | reverse complement strand
GCCAACGGCAAGCCGCTCGCCGGCATCGACCGCCGCCGCACCGCGACCTGGCAGCCCGACGGCACCGGCTATTCGACGCTCACCGTTATCGACGCCGCCGGGCGCGCGGCCAGCGTGAAGGTTTTCGTTGAATAGAAGCGGGCAAGCGATTCGGCGCGTTGCGCCTTTCAAGGATCGAAAGGCACTTCTCTCGAGGCTTATTGCGAAGCACACCCGTCCTTCAGCGGGAGCAGCTATAATCCTCCCGGCACTGGCTCTCCTGGCTGCCTTCTCCGCCCACGCCGACCCCCTGCCCGCCGGATTCGTCCGGCTCGCCGATGTCGATCCGACCATTCGCCACCACATCCGCTATGCCGGGCTGGGAAACTTCCTGCAGCGCGAGGTCGACGGCTACGAAGCGCCGGTCTGCATCCTGACCGCGCCGGCGGCGAAGGCGCTGTCCGGCGTCCAGAAAGCAATGACGGCCGAGGGCCTCACGCTGATCGTCTTCGACTGTTACCGCCCGGCACGCGCCGTCGCCGACATGGTCAGATGGACAAGGCAAGGCGGCCCGCCCGATCCGCAATGGTATCCGACGGTCGAGCACGGCGACCTCATCGCCGAGGGCTATGTCGGCGAACTGTCCAGCCACTCGCGGGGGCTCGACCGTTGACCTCGCCGTCGCTGAGCTTGACAAGACAAGCCCGGCTCATTCCGCTTGCGGCGCGACTGACGCCCGCACGCTCGACTTCGGCACCGGATTCGACTGTTTCGATTCGGCGAGCGAGACGGCCCACCGCCCGCTGCCCCTCCAAGCGACGGCAAACCGCACGATGCTGCTTTCGGCCATGCGCGCCGCCGGCTTCCGCAACTATGCGCGCGAATGGTGGCATTTCACCCTCGCCGACGAGCCGTTCCCAAAGCAGCGCTTCGATTTTCCGGTGACCGCCGACTGGGGCCACACGGCTTGCCGTGACCGCGACCGGTTCTAATTAGGCCCGCTGACGAGGAACCACGCTGCTGGCAAGTGAGGAAGATATTTCCTCGACTGGCCGCCCCTCGGCGAAAAATTGCTGCAAGGAGATGAAAAAGGCAACATTGAGTGCATCTAATTTCTATAAATTCGCTAGAGTTCGGGCCGTTCAACGGAGGCGGAAATGACCAACCCTCATTTCGGGAAACTGCTCGGCGCGCTGGTCGCCACATCTGTCCAGTTCGGCTCGCTCGGTTTCGCGTTTGCCGATACGACCATTCTCAATGTGTCCTACGACCCGACACGTGAGCTCTACAAAGCCTATGACGAGGCCTTCACCGCGCACTGGAAGGCGGAGACCGGAGAAACCGTTACCATCCAACAGTCGCATGGCGGATCCGGCGCCCAGGCGCGAGCCGTCATCGACGGTCTCGACGCCGATGTCGTGACGCTGGCGCTCGAGGGCGACATCAACGCCATTGCCGCGAAGACGAAAAAGATCAATCCGGACTGGCGCACGAAGTTCGAGAACAACTCGGCCCCCTACACCTCGACCATCATCTTCCTGGTGCGCAAGGGCAATCCCAAGGGCATCCATGACTGGAGCGATCTGGTGAAGGACGGCGTCCAGGTAATCACGCCGAACCCGAAGACCTCGGGCGGCGCGCGCTGGAACTACCTCGCCGCCTGGGCCTATGCCAATGCCAATGACGGCAATGACGAAGCCAAGACCAAGGAGTTCGTCGGCAAGCTCTATGCGAATGTCCCCGTCCTCGATACCGGTGCCCGCGGCTCGACGGTGACCTTTGCGCAGAAGGGGCTGGGCGACGTGCTGATCGCCTGGGAGAACGAAGCCTATCTCGCGCTCGATGAATTCGGCGCCGACAATTTCGACATCGTCTACCCGCCGACCTCGATCCTGGCCGAGCCGCCGGTCGCCGTCGTCGACGGCAATGTCGACGCCAAGGGCACCCGCAAGGTCGCCGAGGCTTATCTGAGCTGGCTCTATTCGAAGGAAGCCCAGATCATCATCGCCAAGAACCACTATCGTCCGGCCAAGCCCGACCTGGTGCCTGCCGAGGATCTCGCCAAGCTACCGGCAATCAAGCTCGTCACCATCGACGATCCGCAATTCGGCGGTTGGAAGAAGGCGCAGCCTTATCATTTCGGCGACGGTGGTATATTCGACCAGATTTACAAGCCCGCCCAATGAAGCATGGCGGCCATAGGCCGGATGAAACCTGATTGGGTCTATTGTACGAGTGCCCGAGCCGAGGCGAAGGGCACTCTGGTCTGAGTAAGAAGGGACGATCCAGAACAGCATGAACACAGCACCCGCCAAGGCGGGGTGGCGGTTCAGACAGCCGAGTGTCATTCCGGGCTTCGGATTGACGCTCGGCTTCTCGCTTGCCTACCTCACGCTCATCATCCTCATTCCGCTTTCGGGGCTGGTCTGGCGTTCGGCCGCGCTCGGCTGGACCGACTTCTGGGCGATCGCCGTCGACCGGCGCACTCTCAATGCGCTGAAGATCAGCTTCGGCACCGCCTTCCTGGCCGCCGCGGTCAACGTCGTCTTCGGCACCATCGTCGCCTGGGTGCTGGTCCGCTACCGCTTCCCCGGCCGACGCATCGCCGATGCGATGGTCGACCTGCCCTTCGCCTTGCCCACCGCAGTCGCCGGTATCGCGCTCACCACACTCTACGCGCCGAATGGCTGGATCGGCCAGCTTCTGATGCCGCTCGGCATAAAGGTCGCCTACACCCCGCTCGGCATCGTCATCGCCTTGGTGTTCATCGGCCTACCCTTCGTGGTGCGCACCGTCCAGCCAATCATGGAGGAGCTCGACAGGGAGGTCGAGGAAGCTGCCGCCACGCTTGGCGCCAACCGCTTCCAGACCATCACTCGTGTGCTCTTCCCGGGACTGGCGCCGGCCATCGTCACCGGCTTCTCGCTCGCCTTCGCGCGCGGTGTCGGCGAATACGGCTCGGTCATCTTCATCGCCGGCAACCTGCCCTTCAAGTCGGAGATCGCGCCGCTCCTCATCGTCATCCGGCTCGAGGAATACAATTACGAGGCGGCGACCGCGATTGCCGCGATCATGCTGGCGCTGTCCTTCGTGATGCTTTTGGTCGTCAACCTCGTCCAGACATGGAGCCGCAAGCGCTATGGCTGATCCCGAGATCAAATCCTACGAACCGCATCACGAAAGCCAGTCGGCCGCGGTGACCGAAAGCAGGCCGGTGCGCTGGGTGGCGATGGGAATAGCCTTCGCCTTCCTCGCCGTCTTCCTGCTTCTGCCGCTGATCGTTGTCTTCCACGAGGCGCTTAGTAAAGGCATCGGCGCCTACACGGAGGCGCTTGCCAGCCCCGACACGCGCTCGGCGATCCGCCTGACGCTGCTGGTGGCGGCGATCTCCGTGCCGCTCAACCTCATTTTCGGCATCTCGGCTGCCTGGGCGATCGCCAAGTTCGAGTTCAAGGGCAAGGCCTTTCTGACCACACTCATCGACCTGCCGTTCTCGGTGTCGCCCGTCATTTCCGGCCTGGTTTATGTGCTCCTCTTCGGGGCGCAAGGCCTGCTCGGCGCGTGGCTGAAGGCGCATGGCATCGTCATCCTGTTCGCCGTGCCGGGCATTGTGCTCGCAACCATCTTCGTCACTTTCCCCTTTGTCGCCCGCGAGCTGATCCCGCTGATGCAGGAACAGGGCAATGGCGACGAGGAGGCGGCCCTGTCACTCGGCGCCAATGGCTGGCAGGCCTTCTGGTATGTGACGCTGCCCAACGTCAAATGGGGCCTGCTCTACGGCGTGCTACTCTGCAACGCGCGCGCCATGGGCGAGTTCGGCGCCGTGTCGGTGGTCTCGGGTCATATTCGCGGCCTCACCAACACCATGCCGCTGCATGTGGAAATTCTCTACAATGAGTATAACGCCGTCGGCGCCTTCGCGGTCGCTTCGCTGCTCGCCGGTCTGGCTTTGGTGACGCTGGTCTTGAAAACACTTCTGGAGATGCGGTACGGCGCCGAGATTGCCGCGACGCGCGGACATTAGATGCATGCCGCCCGAAACCGCGTAGCATGCATCAACTGATTGAGGGATCTGTATGGAAGTTCGCGTTGTCAACGTGCGCAAGGAGTTCGAGCGGTTTCCGGCGCTCCACGACGTCTCGCTCGACATCAGGTCGGGCGAGCTTATCGCGCTGCTCGGGCCATCCGGTTCCGGCAAGACGACGCTGCTCCGCCTGATCGCCGGCCTGGAGCGGCCGACCAAGGGCGCCATCTTCTTCGGCGAAGAGGATGCTTCGCAGAAGTCGATCCAGGAGCGCAATGTCGGTTTCGTGTTCCAGCATTACGCTCTGTTCCGCCACATGACGGTTGCCGACAATATCGGCTTCGGCCTCAAGGTCCGGCACGGCGCCGCGCGTCCCTCGGCGCAGGAGATCCGCCGCCGCGCCTCGGAACTCCTCGACCTCGTCCAACTGTCGGGGCTGGAAAAGCGTTATCCGGCGCAGCTTTCCGGCGGCCAGCGCCAGCGCGTCGCGCTCGCCCGCGCCATGGCCATCGAGCCCAAGGTGCTTTTGCTCGACGAGCCGTTCGGCGCGCTTGACGCGCAGGTGCGCCGCGAGCTGCGCCGCTGGCTGCGCGAAATCCACGACGCCACCGGCCACACCACCGTCTTCGTTACCCACGACCAGGAGGAGGCGCTCGAACTCGCCGACCGCGTTGTCGTCATGAGCCAAGGTCGCATCGAGCAGGTCGGCTCGGCCGACGAGATCTACGACACGCCGAACTCGCCTTTCGTCTACAGCTTCATCGGCGAATCGAGCTCGCTGCCGGTCAAGGTCGACAATGGCGAGATCTGGCTCGCCGACCGACCGGTCGGCCTGCAGGCGCCGCGTGCGCCGTCGGGAGAGGCCCTGCTCTACTTTCGTCCGCACGATGTCGAGCTGCTCGACGGCTGCAGCGGCTGCATTGCCGGGACGGTCGCCGCCAGCCGCCGCGTCGCCGGCACAAGGCGGGTCGAGCTCGAGATCGGCGGCGAGCGTCAGCGCGTCGAGATCGAGCTGCCGGTCGACCATCCGGCGGCACAGAAGAGCCGGGTCGCTTTCAGGCCGAGGCGCTGGAAGCTTTTCCCGGCCTCCTGACCTATTTGCCGCCTGCCACGTCCAGGCGCCCGGTAGAGGAGCCGCGATGAATCAGGTTGGAAGAAAATCCTACCAAGCGGCTGTTCGGGCGGGAGATTTTCCCGCTGCTCGTGCGTCCCCCGGGCCGCGTGCCTCGCGCAGCCAGGCTTTCCTTTTTATGGTCACACCATAGTTCTGATTGTCTGGAGGAGGACCGTTTTCATGAAGCGCTTATTGCTGGGTATTGCCACGCTTGCCGGCTTCGTCGTCCTCGCGTCCTCCCAAGCCTGGTCGGCCGACAAGCTGCTCAATGCCTCCTACGACGTCGGCCGCGAATTGTTTGCCGACATCAACAAGGCTTTCATCGCTCAGCATCCCGGCGTGACCGTCGATCAGTCCCACGCCGGAACCTCGGCGCAGGCTCGTGCCATCGCGGAAGGTTTGGCAGCCGACGTCGTCACCTTCAACCAGGTCACCGACGTCGATTTCCTGGTCAAGAGGGGTCTGATCTCCGCGGACTGGCAGAAGGATTTCCCAGACAACGCATCGCCTTTCTATTCGCTGCCGTCCTTCCTTGTTCGTGCTGGCAATCCCAAGCACATCAAGGACTGGAACGATCTGGTGCGTGACGACGTGCAGGTGATCTTCCCCAACCCGAAGACATCAGGCAATGCGCGCTATACCTATCTCGCTGCCACCGCTTACGCCAAGGAGGCCTTCAAGGGCGACGACGCCAAGGTGAAGGAGTTCATCGCCAAGCTGTTCGCCAACGTGCCGATCTTCGACACCGGCGGCCGCGCCGCCACCACCACCTTCGTGCAGCGCGAGATCGGCGACGTGCTGATCACCTTCGAATCCGAAACGCGCGGCATCCGCAGGGAATATGGCGACGACAAGTTCGAGCAGGTCACGCCTTCAGTCAGCCTGCTGGCCGAATTCCCGGTGGCGATCGTCGATAAGATCGCCGACGAGCACGGCAGCCGCGATCTCGCCAAGACCTATCTCGAATTCCTCTATTCGCCCGAGGGCCAGGACATTGCCGCCCGCAACGGCCTGCGGGCCCGCGACGCAGCAGTGGCCGCCAAATACAAGGCCGAGTTTCCCGACGTGCGCCTGTTGACGGTAGACGAGGTCTTCGGCGGCTGGGACAGGGTGCAGAAAGAGCATTTCGCGGCAGGCGGCTTGCTCGATCAGGCCTATGGCAGCCGGTAGCGCTTACAATCAAAAGAAGTGGAAAGCCGTCATCGCCGTCGGCATCGCCGGCTTTTTCAATCTGGAGCCGGCATCACTTTGCCGGCGAAATCGACGCGGCCAATGTGAAAAACATTACGAAGAATCAACGCGTTTGTGCCTAACCTGTGTCGATGAATTGTTGTGCCAAGCCGCGTAGCGCGGCCAAACTGTCATGATTTGCACACAAACAACCGCCAGATGCAGGCGCTTGGGGTTTGATAAACTGAATCGGGCATGCTGACCAAAAAAGGCAAATATGGCCTCAAGGCCCTCGTGCATCTTTCCGGCCTGCCGGCTGGCCAGCTTGCATTCGTCAACGACATAGCGGTCGCAAACAACATCCCGAAGAAGTTCCTGGACGCCATTCTGGGCGAATTGCGCAATGCCGGCTTCGTCCAGAGCCGCAAGGGCAAGGAAGGCGGCTATCGCCTCGCCAGGCCCGCTTCCGAGATCAAGATCGGCCATGTCGTGCGCGTGCTCGACGGGCCGCTGGCGCCGATCCCTTGCGCCAGCCGCACGCAATATCAGCGCTGCGAGGACTGCGACGAGGCGACGTGCCAGGTCCGCCACATGATGCTGGAAGTGCGCCAGGCGATCGCCGAGGTGCTCGACAACCGCAGCCTCGCCGCCATGCGCGACGCCGACAACGACGATTTCCCGGTCGAACTCACGTCGCAGATCTGACCGCTCAGCCGCGCCGTCTCGCCGTTGGTTGTCTGTCCGCGACAGACGCTGTAAATCGGCTGACGGATGGATCAAGGTTTGGGGGTATCTAACGCATGAGGCTGCCTCGGCTTGGCAAGTCCCGCAGGGCCAATCGGCAACCGTCATCCGCCAGCATCTATCATACCGAGATCATCGCCGACGTTGCAGTGCCGGAGCGCGGCGAGACCGTCCGCTTCTTCAGCCGCAAGCTCCTCCGCCCCGGCAAGTTGCGCAGCGTCTCCAACAAGGATCTGCGCGAAAGCCTGCTATCCATGTTCTATCTCGGGGTGGCGGCGGTGCTGCCGGTGGCCTGGTGGGCGCCGATCTGCGATTGGGTTTCGACGCTTCGACGCAAGCGTCATTTTCGCAAGGATTTCGCGCGGTATGACGTGGCGATCAAAGCGGTGCTTGGCGATGATGCCGACACGCGAAGCCTTTTCAGGGGACATCTCGCCGCCGCGCATCGCCGCCGTCTGATGCTTGCCGCTCATCTGGCGCCTGGCAGGCGCTGGTCGCCGGCGATCCGGCTGGAAGGCATCGACGGCTTGCGCGAGGCCTTGCAGCGCGGCCGCGGCGCCATCGTCTGGTGCGATCAGTTCGTCGCCCAGACCATCATGGGCAAGCGCGCCCTCTTCGAAGCCGGCATCGAAGCGCACCAGGTGAGCGTCAACTTCCACGGCTTTTCGGAAAGCAAATTCGGCCTGCATGTGATCAACAAGCCGCTGGTCGAGGTCGAAAACCGGTTTCTGAAGAGCCGCATCGTCTTTGAGCGCGCCGAAGCCTACCAGGTTACGGCGCGCATCCAGAAGACGCTGAAGGAGAACGGAGTCGTGCTGATGACCAACACCATCCACGCGGGATCTACCTTCACCGAGAGCGCCATGGGCGAGCGTGGCTGGACCCACCTCGCCTCGGCGCCGGCGAATTTTGCGGCGCGCGCCGGCGCTGCGCTGTTTGGCATGTCGACCCTGGAGACAGTGCCCTTTCGCGAATACCGGGCGATCGTCAGTCCCGAACTGAAGCCCAACGCTGTCCAGCCTGCATCCCGGCCGGCAAAGGACGTGGCGGCAAAGAACCTCGTTCTGCAAGCGGCCTATATCCTGCTCAAGCGCGACCGGCTGCTGGAAGCGGTCAAACTGCATCCCGAGCAGATGATGGCCTGGTCCAGCGCCAACCGGCTCACCGGACAGCAGGATCAAGCCGCGATCGGCGCCGACGCCGCATAATGCATTTCCCCCAGACGCGCAGCGGTTTTGGGTCAACGACATGCATCAGAACGAAGACTGAAAAGTGCGTCGCCTGAACCTGTTCAGCTCGAGGGGCTTGAGCTCAGTGCTTGCTTAAGGATGGCGGCGACGCTCCGCGCGCCATCCGCCGTCACCGCCGGTTCGTCCGGCTCCGGTTCTTCCAGGGTCGCGAACTGGCTGTCGACCAGACTCGCCGGCATGAAATGGCCTTTGCGCCCCGACACCCGTCGCCGGGCAGTCTCGCGATCGATCTTCAGATAGAGGAAGACGATGCCCGGGCAAAAGCTGAGCAGCCGGTTCCGGTAGCTGCGCTTCAGCGCCGAACAGGCCGCCACCGGCTTGTGTCCCTCGCCGACCGAGGCTGCGATGCGCTCGCCGATGGCATCGAGCCAACCCTCGCGCAACGCATCCGTCAGCGGCTCGCCGCGCGCCATGCGCGCCACGTTTTTCGGCGGATGCAACCGGTCGCCCTCGATGAAGACCGCGCCCAGCGCCTCGGCCAGCACTTCGCCCATCACCGTCTTGCCACAGCCGGCGACCCCCATCACGACTATGGCCGGCGCTGACCGGATGTCGTTCAATGGAAACCTCCGACGGCTGTGACCTTACGATCCTTCATCCACAGTCAGCGGCTTGCCGGCGCACGGCCATAGAGCAAAAGCATGGCCACGATCACGACGCCGTAAATGATCTGCCGCCCCGCCTCCGGCATCTGCATGACCGACAGGATCGATTGCAGCAGCGTGATCAGGATCACGCCGGCGACGGTGCCAAGATATGAGCCGCGGCCGCCGAGGATCGAAGTGCCGCCCAGCACCACGGCGGCGATCGACGGCAACAGATAGGCGTCGCCCATCGACTGCGCCGCCTTCGATGCGTAGCCCGCGAGCAGGACGCCCCCGAAGGCCGAGAGCCCGCCGGAGACGGCAAAGGCAATCAGCACCACGCGGCGCGTGTCGATTCCGGAAAGATAGGCGGCGCGCTCACGGTTACCGATGCCGTAAACGACGCGGCCGAAGGAGGTGCGGGTCAGCACGAAAACCATTGCCGCCCCTATCAGCGCCCAGATGATCACCGCGTTCGGCACCCCCGGAATGGTGAAGCCGGTCGCAAGGTAGCGCATCGCCGCTGTCGCCGAATCCTGCGGCGAGAACCCGCCCGTATAGACCACCATCAGCCCTTGCGCGACGGCGTTGGTGGCTAGAGTGATGATCATCGAGGGAATGCGCAAATAAGCCACGCCGGCGCCGTTGACGATGCCGATCGCGACCCCGCACAGGACGCCGAACGGGATGGCGAGCGCGACGCCGACCGGACCGTAGGCTGCTGCGGCACAGGCCATCATCGCGCCGGTCGCCACCGACCACGGCACGGAAAGGTCGATCTGGCCGAGCAGGATTACCAGCATCATGCCGGTGGCGATCACGCCGAGGAATGACGCGACCTTCAGCTGCTGCAGGAGATATTCCGGCGAGAGAAAACTGCGCGAATAGAGGCTACCTAGCAGAAGCAGGATAACGATGCAGGCAAAGGCGGTCGCCACCGCCGGATCGGCGCGGCGGATGAATTTCGGCATGCGGCTGGCGATGCCGCCAAGCGTCGTTTCGCTCACAGGAACCACTCCAGCCGGTTGCGCACCCGAAACAGCGCGAAGGCGCCGAGGCTGACCGCGATCAACAGGATGATGCCCTGGAACAGCGGCTGCCAGAGCGGGTCGAAATCGAAGACGAACAGCAGGTCGCCGATGGTGCGGAAGGCGAGCGCTCCGAAGATCGCGCCAATAGCGCTGCCTTTGCCCCCGAACAGCGAGACGCCGCCGAGCACAACTGCCGCGATCGAGAACAACGTGTAGGCATTGCCGCTCGCATAGGCAGCCTCGCCCGTATAGGTAAAGAAGGTGAGGAACAGGCCGCCAATCGCGGCAAGCAGTCCGGCCAGCGTGTAGGCAAGGAACTTGCCCCTGCGGATCGGCACACCCGACATATAGGCTGCCGTTTCCGACGAGCCCGCAGCATAAGCGGCGCGCCCGAGCTCGGAGCGGCGGAACGGCATCCACACGACAAGCACGACGACGAACAGCGCCATCAGGCTTGCCGGCACGACGCCGAAGAAGCGCCCTGTCAGGAAATCGGCGACGTCCTCGTTGACCGATCCGCCGGGAACCGGTCGCAAAAGCAGCGCGAGACCGAAATAGACGGCGCCCGTGGCTATCGTAGCGACGATCGGCTGCAGGCGCCCGTAGATCACGATGGCGCCGTTGATTGCCCCGCAGACGAGCCCGGTGCCAAGCACAGCCACCAATCCGAACGCCGTCTCGAGACCCGTGCCGATGACGAGCCAGGAAGCCATGCAATTGGTCAGCGTGAAGATCATGCCGACCGAGAGATCGATGCCGGCGGTGATCACAACCAGCGTTTGCGCCATCGCCACGAGGGCAAGCAGAACGCCCTTGTTCGCCGCCGTCTGCACGACATTGGCCGTGAAGCCGGCTGGATGATTGCCGCTGTAGATCGCGAACATGACGATGAAGATGGCGAACGCCAGCAGCGTTCCGCGCTGTTCGGCCAGCCAATAGCGCCAATCCTTCACGCGCCCTCTCCTTGTTCTGCCCGCCCGCTGCCGCCGTGGATATTCAGCGCGCTGGCGATCAGCGCGTGCTCGGTGATATCGGCGCCAACCAGCTCGCGCTTGATGGCGCCGTCATAAAGCACGAGCACGCGGTCGCAGCAGCCGATCAGCTCGTCATAGTCGGTCGAATAAAACAATATCGCGGCGCCGGCGTCGGCGAGCTTACGCATCAGCTGATAGAGCTCCTGCTTGGTGCCGACATCGATGCCGCGCGTCGGATCGTTGAGCAGAATGATGCGCGGCTGCCGCATCAGCCATTTGGCGATCACCACCTTCTGCTGGTTGCCGCCGGACAGCGCCCCGACAGGGATATCGAGCCCCGCCGTCTTGATGGCCAGTAATTCAACCATGTCATCGATCAGCCGCTGCTCGGCGGCACGGTCGATGACGCTGGCCTTGGACAGCCTGTCTAGTGCTGCGAAGGAAAGGTTCTCGCGCACCGTCATCGGCAGCATCAGCCCTTCCGTCTTGCGGTCTTCCGGGATCAGCGCCATGCCGATACGGTCATCGCTGGCGGCTGCCGGGCTGGCAATCGAAACCTTCTTGCCGTCGACCAGGATCTGCCCGGAAAGACCTCGCAGAACGCCGAAGAACGCCAGCAGCAGCTCACGCTGACCCTGGCCGTCGAGCCCGCCCAATCCTACCACCTCGCCGGCCGCAACCGAGAGCGAGATATTGTCCAGCCTATCGCTCCAGGACAGGTTGCGCACCTCCAGCACAGGAGCCGCAACCGTCTGGGGCCTGGTCGGCTTCGGCGGAAAGATGTGGCTGTATTCCCGGCCGATCATCAGCTCGACGACTTCGTTGTCGCTCTTCGATCCAGCCCGATAGCTGGCAACATTGCGGCCGTTGCGAAACACCGTGCACTGGTCGGCAAGCTCGGAGATCTCGTTCATTCGGTGGGAGATATAGAGCAGCGCCAGCCCTTCCTGGCGCAACCGCTTCAGCACCTCGAAGACCTTCGCGACATCGGCGGCGGTCAGCGCCGACGTCGCTTCGTCGAGGATCAGGATGCGCGGCTTCCTGGCCAACGCCTTGGCGATCTCGACCATCTGTCGTCGCGAGAGCGGCAGGTCCTTGATCAGCGCCAGGGGGTGAATATCGGCGGCACCGGCGCGGGCAAGCGCCTGTTCCGCGAGGCGCCGTTGCGCCTTGCGATCGATCATGCCGAAGCGTTTCGGCGGGTCGGATATGACGATGTTGTCGGCGACGCTCAGCTCCGGAATGAGCGACAGCTCCTGGAAGATGCAGACGATGCCGGCCTGGTTTGCCGCGGCGGGCGAAGCAAATGTCACCTCGCGGCCGTCCAGGGTCATGGTACCTTCATCCGGCGCGACGACACCGGCCATGACCTTGATCAAAGTCGATTTGCCGGCGCCGTTCTCACCGAGAATGGCGTGGATGCTGCCGGCCGTGACGGTGAGATCGGCCTTTTCCAGGGCGCGCACGCCGCCATAGCGCTTGGATATGCCTTCCATGCGGAAGAGCGGAGCCGCGCCGTTCATCAGCCCTCCCCAGGCCAGTTCGTGATTGGCATCAAGCGGCCGGCGCCGCGGCTTCCGCGACGCCGGTCCGTCAGACTATTTGTTTTCCTTGGTCTGGCCCATGATTTCCTGCGCGGTGAAATTGATGCCGCAGGTCGGGAAGGAATTGCCGACGAAGAAATTGTCGGACTGATCGGGGAAGTAGTCCTGCCCTGCCTTGAAGTTCGGATCCTCGACGATGGCCAAAGGCAGCTTGACCGACTGCGGCACGACATTGCCTTCGAGCGCGGCAATCGCCGTCTTGATGGCAACGGCAACCTGCGCCGGGCCGGTACCGGCCGACGAACATTTCAGCCCGTCCGCCGCATGCGCCGCGCAGAATTTGCGGAAGCCGTTTTCCGTCTCGCCGCCGAACGGGACGAACGGATGCTTGGCGTCGATCATCGCCTGCACGATGCCGGTATCGCCGCCTTGCCCTGTGATGCCGTCGAACGGTCCGCTGGTGGCGATCGCGTCGGCCGTGGCTTTCTGCGCCACGCCGTCGTCCCACTTGCCGACGACTTCGGTGACATCCCATTTCTTGCCCGACGCGTTGAGAACCTCGTGAATGCCATTGTGCCGGTCGGTATCGACGGAGGTACCCGCGACACCGCGCACCTCAAGCACTTTGCCGCCGTTCGGAACGTGAGAGACCAGCCATTTGCCCCACAATTCGCCGAGCCCCTTCTGGTCGACATTGACGTTGATGGCGTCCTTGGTGTCGAGGATGTTGTCAAAGGCAACCAGGATGACACCGGCGTCCTTGGCGCGCTTGATCACAGGCCCGAACGCGGTCGGGTTCTGGGCGTTGACGACGATCGCGTCGAAGCCGGAATCGATGAAGTTATTGATCGCCGAGATCTGCGCCGGCACATCCTCGCCGGTCGACACCACCTTGAATTCCTTCAGCTTCTTGGCAACGTCCGGCTGCGCGGCATAGGCTTTGGCCGTCTGGATCATCTGGATGCGCCAGGTATTGGCGATATAGCCGTTCGCGAGCGCGATGCGATAGGGCCCTTCCTTCTTCGGATATTTGAAGAATTGTGTGTCGGCCGCCCAGGGCGCGAAGCAGTCGGGCTCGGCCGAGGGCCCTTTGACGATTTCCGGATCGGCGATCGCCGACGAGCTCAGCATGACAAATGCAGTGGCGGCAACCACACCGCCAACAAGTGACTTGATCATCAGTATTCCTCCCAGTTGCAGTTCTGCTTGTTGATTAAGTCCTGGCGTTTTGGCCGGCACCTCCTGCCGCATCCAATCGCCTGCCGGCCGACCTTTGCCGCCCGCTGCCTCCTCTTGCCTCGCCTGAGGGCAAATCAGCAAACTATCATATTATACATAATAAACAAGTACGGACTGTTTGCTTATGTATAATAAACAGCGCCTCAAGTCCGCCGCCTTACTACTCGACGCAGAAGATGGTAGCGCTACCATGCAAGGTAGTAAACCGGCATTTGCACAGTCGTCTTTGCGTGTTTCAACGTGCGGTGCTCTCGCGGCGAATGAGCTCGAAACCGAGATCGACAACCCTCTGCTGGGGCCTCCGGCCCGCAATCGCCGCCAGCGCCATCGCCACTGCCTGCCGTCCGATTTCATAACGATGCGTGCGAACGCTGGTGACCGACGGGAACGCCGCCTGCATCATGTCGAGGTCGTTGAAGCCGACGATGCCGATGGCCTTCGGTACCGCGATGGCGGCGCGGCGACATTCGAACAAGACCCCCAGCGCGATATCGTCATTGTTGCAGAAGACGCCGTCGAGCGACGGCATCTTGGCCAGAGCATCGCGCAAAAGCTCGCGGCCGAGCGTCACGCTGGACAGTAGCGGCGTGGTGGTGACCAGGCGGGGATCGAACAGGCCGGCCGACTCCATGGCCGCGCGATAGCCGGCAAGGCGCCGCTGCGAGCGCGGGTCCATGCGCGCGCCGATGAAACCGATGCGCCGATAACCTGCCTCGATCAGGTGCTCGGTGGCAGCGCGGCCACCGTCGAAATGCGAGAAGCCGACCAGCATATCGACCGGATCGTGTCCGGTCTCCATCACTTGCACCACCGGGCAGCCGGCCGTCTCCAGCAGCTTTCGCGACTGCGGTGTCTGGTCGATGCCGGCCACGATAAGCGCCGCCGGGCGCTGCGAGGCGAATAGCTGCAGCAGCCGCTCCTCTTCCAAGCCCGAATAGTGGGTATTGCCCATCTGGATGCGGAAAGGGCTGTCCGAAAGACTGTCATAGATGCCGCGCACCACTTCGGCAAAGACATTGTTGGTGAGCGACGGCACCAGCACGCCGAAGACCTCCGCGCGCGCCGAGGCCAATGCGCGCGCATTGGGGTCCGGGATGTAGCCGAGCTCGTCGACGGCGACCTGTATCTGCCGGCGCAGATCTTCCGAAACGCGCCCAGGCTCGCGCAGCGCACGCGACACGGTGATGGCGCCCACGCCCGCCTTGCGCGCCACGTCGGCGATGGTCGGGCGGCCGCCGCCGCGCCGCGAGCGCGGCCTTGTCACCGCCTTGTCCTTTTTGCACGAAAGGAGCGCAGCGGCGAGTTGACGATCAACAGTTTAGCCACAGCAACCATGTTTCGCAGCCCGTCCCATTCCGGTTGGGTCGCGCAGGCCATGGCCGTTGTCAAGCCGACGAATTTTGGTTCAGCCGACCCCCGGCAGAGGCGATAAACCCCGGGGTCAATGCCTCGGTGGTCAGACCGCCCTCGCTTGATCGGCCGTAAGCGCCTGCTCCCGCGTGCCGGAGACGATGATCTCAAGGACCTCGTGCTCGTCGGTGTTCCTGACATGACGGTCGCCGACATTCTCGCCGCGCTTGAGCACCATGACACGGTCGCCTACGGCGAAAATGTCGACCAGCCGATGCGAGATGATGATCTGGGCAACACCCTGCCTTTTCAGTTCCAGCATGGTCTCGAGGAGCCGCGCGGTCGCCATCACCGAGAGATTGGCGGTCGGTTCGTCGAGGATCACGACGCGTGGCTCGAACGAAATCGCGCGGGCAATCGCCACGGATTGCTGGCGACCGCCCGACAGGCTCTCGACCTTCTGGAAAACGGAGTTCACGTCCACCTTCAGCCGCTTCAGCACGCTATCGGCTTCCGCGTACATCTTGCGGCGATTGACAAAAGGGCCTTTGCGCGGCCAGCGGCCGAGAAAGATGTTCTGGCCGACATCCATGTTTCCGCAAAGAGCGAAATCCTGGTAGATCATCTCGATGCCCGCATCGCGGCTCTCATGCGGACTCTTGAAGTGCACCGGTTGACCGGCGACGAGGATTTCGCCGGCGTCGCGCTGATAGGCGCCGGTCAGGATCTTCATGAGCGTCGACTTGCCGGCCGAGTTGTCGCCGACCAGTCCAAGGATCTCTCCGGGATAGAGCACTAGATCGACTTTCCGAAGCGCCTGAACGGCACCGAAGGCTTTTTCGATGCTTCGCATTTCCACGATCGGTTGAGGCAACGCAGCATCAGGCATGAATGGTTTCCCGGGTTCGTGCGCCTCGCGCGAGGCGGGCTCGCAGGCGACCGAAGATATTGGCCTGGCGCACCCAGATGTCGATCAGCACCGCGACAATGAGGATGACGCCGATGAAGACATTGATCCAATGCTGCGGCATGCTGAAGCCCTGGACATTGAGCTGCAGGAGGGCCCTAACGAGTGTGATCACGGCTGCACCGGCCAGAGAACCCAGCATGGTGCCGTAGCCGCCGAAGATCGACCCGCCGCCGATTATCACCGACGCGATGGCGTCGAGTTCGCGGAACTGGCCTGCAACGGGGTTGAAGCTTCGGAAATAGGCGACGTTGATGATCCCGGCCATCGTCGCGCAGAACGCCGCCAGCATGAGCGAGATGAAGCGCGCCCGGTTGGTGTTGATGCCGGCATAGGCGGCGGCGCGGATGTTGCCGCCGGTTGCATAGACCTTTTGCCCGAACGGCGTGTAGGCGAGCACGACGCCGGCAATCCCGGCGACGAAGATCATCCAGACCGTCTGCACGCTGACCACCTCGGCCAGTGTTCTGAGGATGCCATCCGGAAGCACGATGCTGAAGTAAAGGAGGATGTCATTCACCTTGCGGCCGAGCAAATTGTAGCCCTCCGGCCAGCCGGTAAGCTGCTGCCCGGCGACGAACCAGGCCGCGAGGCCGCGGGCGATGTAGAACATGCCAAGCGTTGCGATGAAGGCCGGCAGTTTCAAGCCAACGGCGACGACAGCGTTGACGAGGCCGGCAAGCATTCCCGCAAGGAGGCCCATCGCGACAGCGGTGACGGGGTCGGCGCCCAGGACCTTCAGGAAATAGGCCGCCGCGCTGCCGGCGAGCGCCAGGACGGCTCCGACGGAGAGGTCGATATCGCCGGCCGCGATGACGTAGGTAAGCCCGACCGTGATCAGCGCCAGTTCCGTATAGTTGAGCAGGATCGCGAAAGTGTTGGACAGGTTCCACCAGTAATCCGGCCTGAGGAAAAGGCCCGTGAGCCACAGCACCACTGTCAGGATGACGGCGAGGGCATCGCGCCGGGCGAGGAACTTGCCGAACCCCGTTGCCGACAGTGCGATGTCGGTCGCCATCGCGCCCTTGGTCACCACGCCCTCGAGCGCGACCCCGCCGATCTCGAAGGCCGGGGGCGGCGGCCTGCCGCGCAGCCATGCCCAGAGGCGCGCCGCGACCTGGCGGCGGATGAGATAGGGTTCGATCAGCACGGCGATGACAAGCAGCAGTCCGAGGAAGACCGGAACCGCGCCCACTGGCAGGGAGTAGACGGCGTTGACCGTCACCTCCTCCTCGCCGATTTTGATGGTGCGCGTGATCGGCAAACCCTCGCGCAGCACCTTGTCCAGCAGAACGACCAGCGTGGCGCCGAGGCAGGACCCGGCGACGCGGCCGCGACCGCCGAGAATGGAAGCGCCGCCGATGATCACCGCGGCGATGACGGTCAGTTCGCCGCTGACGCCGTAAAGCGGGGTCACGCCCTTGTCCTGAGCGGCCGACAGGAGGCCGGCAACAGCGGCGCAGAGCGACGAGAGCAGATAGGCACGGATCCGCACCCAGTTCGTCGGTATGCCAGCATAGACTGCTGCCTGCTCGTTGCCGCCCGTCGCAAAGGTTTCGTAGCCCCAGCGAGTGTTGGCGAGCACGTAGGCGCCGATCACGGCAACGACCGCGAAGATTGCGATCTGGTTGTTGAAGCCGAAGACGTTCGTCTCGCCGAGATGGAAGAAGAGCGGGGCCTCCTTCGCTTTGCCTGGATAGTAGATCGCCTGACCGTGCGTCAGGGCGAGGACGAAGCCGCGGCCGATCAGAAGCGTGGTCAAGGTGGCGATGAACGCCGGCACTTTTAGGATGGTAACGAGCACGCCGTTGACGAGGCCGATCACCATCCCAAGAAGGACGCAGACGGTCACCGACATGACGATGCCGAGATCGGCGAAGCTTGGCGCGAACAGCCTCGCAAAAACGACGGCCACAAGGCCGTAGATGGAACCGACCGAAAGGTCGAGGTCCTTGTTGATGATGACGAAGGTCATTCCGACGGCGATGATGGCGACCCGAGAGGTATCGCGAAGCAGTGCATGGAACGCCTCCGGCGAGCCGAAAAACGTCGGATTGACGGCAGCGCCGCCGAGATAGATCAGCGCCAGCAGGGCAAGCAATCCCATTTCCCAGCCGCCGACGAGCTGGGGTGGAAGGCGACGAGCGAGAGCTTCAGCGGGCATTCTTTGATAAAGGGTTC
>NZ_RZST01000084.1:13344-18157 GCF_003997575.1 Mesorhizobium sp. M1A.F.Ca.IN.022.07.1.1 | reverse complement strand
GTTTACGGCTGTCCATTCCCCGACAGAATCTGTGCCGCGCCCTTCACAGCCACGCGAAAAGCCTCGTCGAAGCTGACTCCACGCACCTGCCATTGATAGGTCTTGCCGTGTTCGGCCAGCCGCCAGTCGGCGATCCAGCCCAATTCCTTGTCGTTCCACACGATGCTGCCGGCGAGCGCCCGGTCGGCACCCGCCTGCCGGGCGAGCTGGTCGAGCTTTGCCATATCGGCAGTGCGCAGCGCCTTGTCGTCGAGGCCGGCGAGCTGGTCAGCCTTTGGAAAGCTGACATGCACCGAGAGCGGCGCCGTGGCATTGGCAAAGGATTCGCGCATTGACTCGCCGCGATCCTCGTCGGCCGTCAGCACGAAATGTTGCGCCCCTTGCTCGGCCGTTATGAAGACGGCAATCAGCGGCCGCTCGCCCTGCCATGGCTTGCTGCCGAGCTGCGCCAGGAGCTTGTCGACCACTGTGGCCTTGTAGAGGCAGGTGAGATCGTGCGGCCGGTCATGCGTGCCTTGCTCGTCATGGATCGGAACGCCTTCCAGCCGGTCGCGGTAGCGGAAGGATTGGACGAAGTCAGCCGCCTTATTGCGCAGCGCCAGCATCTCCGACTTCTGCGTCAGCCGCTGATCGCCTGAAACCTTGACCAGCACCTTGTCCAGGCAATCCCTGAAGCCGATCTCGCGATTAGGCTCGCCGGTGCCGGTGACGATCGTCTGCGCCAGGTAGAGTTCGGAGGCTGCCTCGGCGGCGGCCGGCGCAACTCCCAGAAAGAGGAGACCTGCCAATCCAGCAACGAGACGAGAAACCCCAGCCATGTCGATTAGCTCGAAATCTGTCGCGCCGCCTACGCGCGACACTTTGCCGGTTACCTAACACCGGAAGCGGCTGGCCGCCAGCGCGGCGATGCTGCCATTGACGCATCCTTATGCCGCCTTTAGCACTTCAATCCCCCTGGAAGGGCGGAGAGGAGGATTCTCTGGCGATGGATTTTGGCGGAGGCGACGAGATTCGCTTCGAGCGTCTAGGCAAGGCGGGCGTCGTCACACTGACGCGGCCGCAGGCGCTCAATGCCGTCACCCATCGCATGGTCAAGGCGCTTGGCAAGGCGCTTGACGCCTGGGAGGGCGATGCCGGCGTCGCCGTCGTCGTCGTCAAGGCTGAGGGCAGGGCGTTTTCCGCCGGTGGCGATATTCTGCACATTTACGAGGCGGGCCGCGCCGGCAAGCCGCCGGTCGACTTCTTCGCCGACGAGTATCGTCTCAATGCCCGCATCGCCCGCTTCAGGAAACCCTATGTCGCGCTGATCGACGGCATCGTCATGGGCGGCGGGGTCGGCATTTCCTTCCACGGCTCGCACCGCGTGCTGACCGAGAACGCGCAATTCGCCATGCCGGAAGTCGGCATCGGCTTCTTCCCCGATGTTGGCGCCAGCCATTTGCTGCCCGATCTCGGCGGCAGCTTCGGCATGTATCTGGGGCTGACGGGAAACCGCATCCGCTATGGTGATGCCCTGTGGTCGGGCCTCGCCACCCACACGATCAAGGCCGAGGACCAGGCGGGGCTTCTTGACGAGCTGGCGACAAGCGGCGACGCGAACGCGGAGTTGCGCGATTTCTTCACACCCGCAAGACGCGAGACCGAGCGGCAGGATCTGGAATCGATCGCCCGCCATTTTTCGCAACCCTCGCTCGCCGCTATCGTCGCCAGCCTGGAACGAGCATCCGCCACCGACGCTTTCGCCGCCAAGACGCTGGCGACGATCAGGACGCGTTCGCCGACCAGCCTCAACGTCGCCTGGCGCGAGATCAGCGCCGGGTCGACGCTGTCGATGGACGAGTGCATGAAGATGGAGTTCCGCATCCTCAACCGCATGCTGGCCGGCCACGACTTTTATGAAGGCATCCGCGCCGCCATCATCGACAAGGGTTCGAAGCCGGAATGGCGGCCCGCCAGCCTCGATGCGGTGAGCGCGGCCGATGTCGACGCGTATTTCGCGCCGCTCGGGGCCGGGGAGCTGGAGCTGTGAGCGAGGTCACCTCCAGGCGCGTGGTGCTGCAGCCCTCGACCACCGAGATCATCTTCGCCTGGTTCCAGCGGGTCATTGCCGGCTACTGCCTGCTGTTCGGTGTCCTCTACTGGGTCCGGCTGATCGGCATCTATCCGGGCGAGCTCTGGCGCTTCGACCTGATGCCGGTGCACTGGCAGGTGGCCGCGGCCACGCTTGCCGTCTTCTTTCCTTTCGCCGCCGCGGGCCTTTGGATGCTTGCCTCTTGGGGGCCGGTGATCTGGTTCATCTGCGCGGCGACCGAGACCGTCATGTATGCCGGCTTTCCCAATCTCTTCGGACATCGGATCCTGATCGTCGTCTCACATGCCTGCGTGGCGCTGCTCTACATCGTCTTCCGCGTGGTCATCTGGCTGCAGAAGCGCCAGCTCAGGCAATAGCTTGCCGGGCGGCGTAAGGAACCTAGATACGGGGTCGGCGACTGCCCCAAAACCCATGGCTAAATCTTTAGGTTAATTGTTCTTGCTCGTATGACCGTTCGTTAAGCCTCTTTCGAAACCTCTTACCGGTAAGCTCTTGTTAGCCCTGGCGTTTAAGTCGAATTTTATGAGTATTCGATAGTGTCGCGATCAAGGTGAAGAACAAAAAATCACCGGGCGACAAACGAGAGGCAAAGACAATGATCAATTCGCGTCCGGCGGCGAAGACCGCCAACGTTTCCGACGATCGCCGCGAGGCGATCCGTTCGCTGTACATGGAATCGCTGCAGCTGGTGGAGCGTCTGCATCGCCGTCTGCTTGACGTGATCAAGGACGAGTTCGACCGCAACGGCCGCTCCGACATCAACGCCATCCAGGCGCTTTTGCTCTTCAACATCGGCAATTCGGAGCTGACCGCCGGCGAGCTGCGCTCGCGCGGTTATTATCTCGGCTCGAACGTCTCCTACAATCTGAAGAAGCTGGTCGACCTCGGCTTCATCAACCACCAGCGCTCGCGCATCGACCGCCGCTCGGTCCGCGTCTCGCTGACGCCGAAGGGCAACGAGGTGGCCGAGGTCGTCGCCGGCCTCTACGAGCGCCATGTCGGCTCGATCGAGGCCGTGGGCGGCATCAACACCGACGAGTTCAAGCAGATGAACCGCGCGCTCCAGCGTCTGGATCGCTTCTGGAACGACACGATCGCTTACCGGATGTAAGCGGATTCGAAATCTGAGACGATCGAAGCCGCGCCGAAGAAGCGCGGCCGGAGGAAGCAATCAGGGCCGGTGCCGACAGGTGCCGGTTCTTTTCTTTTGCGAACGCGCGCTGCAGCAGGGCGCTTGACCGCCGAGCAGCGCGCGTGGAAGCTCTGCAGGCAAAAGAGGAGGGCCTCATGCGTCATATCCTGCTTGCGATTTGCGCTGTGATCCTTGTTTCACCGGCCGCCGCCCGGACCCTCGGTTATGGCTCCAAGGCCGGAATGGAGGTTACGGTCGTCAAGAAATCCGGCATCAACACCTCGCATGCCAGCATCCTGACCCAACATACGAGGCAGAACGCCATCGGATACTGCCGCGACTATGTCGGTAAGGTGACCGAGGATTGCATCGCTAAGGAAATGAAAACGCCCTTGCATCTGGAGATCACAGCGGACTGCAAGAGCGGAAAATTCACCACCTTTTACGGCGCCAACATGCTGTTTCAGGGGCGCAGCCCCGCCGGAAGCGAGACGGATTATCAGATCACCGACACCGACGAGAACGTGGTGCTCGATGGCTCGGGGGCCGCGGGCTGCGACTACACGCTGGAGCAGTTCAAAGCCCTCTGCCCGAACCGGGTGAAATAGGGGCAAACCGAGGATGACGGCGGGCATCTGGTGAACCCGCCGCTATCGGCGATGCCAAAATGCCTCGGTCCCATTTTTGATCATCTTGCCGGATGCAAATCGCGGGCCAAGGTCACGTTGCCGCCATAATCACAGTGAAAGCGAGAATGCGGGTGATGCTGCGGGCCGAGGCCCTGCGCTTCCTGGGGCAGGTGTCGTGGTCCTACGTTTTCACGCCCTGCTGACGCAAGTCATGGTTGGCTAATTGTTAAGATTGCCAACCCTAGAGTGCGGGCAACCCGCCAGTAGAGCAAACTGAGCGAGATTAGATACAGCTAAAATGTCTGGAACATCCATGAGAACCAGCCGCCGTTTCTTCCTGACCGGAGCCTCTGCGCTCGCCGCCGCCGTCGTCGCCGGCCATGCCAGCGCGCAGGATGTGATCGGCGACATTCTGAAATCCTCGACCCGCGGCAATTGGGACGACCAGTTCGACGCCCGTGCAAGCGAGACCGGCAAGGTTGCCTCGACGCTGCCGATCTTCAGCCTGCAGACCGTAGCCTTCACCGAGCAGGCGGTGGCGCAGTACCAGGGCATTGTCGGCCAGGGCGGCTGGGAGCAGGTTCCGGCAACCAAGAAATTGCAGCTCGGCGTCGACGATCCGGATGTCGTGCCGCTGCGCAAGCGGCTGATGGTCTCGGGCGACCTGTCGCAGAGCGCCGGCATTTCGACGGCGTTCGATTCCTATGTCGACTCGGCGGTCAAGCGCTTCCAGCTCCGTCACGGCCTGCCGGCCGACGGCTCCATGGGCAAATACACTTATTCGGCGATGAACGTGCCGGCGCCGATCCGGCTTGGCCAGCTGCAGACCAATCTGCAGCGGCTGCGCGACAAGGCGGGCACGCTCGGCGACCGCTATGTGCTGGTCGATATTCCGGCCGCGCAGGTGGAAGCCGTCGAGAACGACCGCGTCGTGCTGCGCCACACCGCGATCGTCGGCCA
>NZ_RZST01000084.1:0-13334 GCF_003997575.1 Mesorhizobium sp. M1A.F.Ca.IN.022.07.1.1 | reverse complement strand
TCCAAGATCAACGAGATCATCGTCAATCCTTACTGGAACGCGCCGGTCTCGATCGTGCGCAAGGACATCATTCCGCTGATGCGGAAGGACCCGAACTACCTCAAGGACAGCCACATCCGGCTGTTCGCGCCTGACGGAAGCGAGGTCGATCCGATGACCGTCGACTGGTCGACGGACGATGCCGCCAAGTACCGCTTCCGCCAGGATCCCGGCGCCGGCAACGCCATGGCCTCGGTCAAGATCAACTTCCCGAGCCCGGACGGCGTCTACATGCACGACACGCCGCAGCAGAGCCTGTTCGGCAAGCTGATGCGCTTCGACTCTTCCGGCTGCGTGCGCGTCCAGAATGTGCGCGACCTCGTCACCTGGATCCTGCGTGATACGCCGGGCTGGGATCGCCAGCATTTCGAGGCGGCGATCAAGACTGGCGAGAATACGCCGGTGCAGGTGGTCAACCCGGTGCCGGTCCACTTCCTGTATCTGTCGGCATGGTCGACCGGACCCGGCGTCGTGCAGTTCCGCGACGACATTTACGGCCTCGACGGCAACAGCGAGCTGCAGATTACTTCTGCTCTGTAACCGATTGATATAAATCACGAAAAGGCCGCTCTTGGAGCGGCTTTTTTGTTTGCATGTCCCCAAACAGTGCGCAGCGGTTTTGGCAGAGCGACATGCGTCGAAAAGTGAGACTTAAAACGCGAGCAGCTGGAATAGCATCATGGACGTCGCCGTCTTCATTCTCGTCGTGCTTGCTTTCGTGGCGCTTTCCGGCGCTCTCGTGCGGCTGGTGCGGGTGCCGCTCCCCGTGCTGCAGATTGCGATCGGCGCCGCGCTTGCCTGGCCGGCCAAGGGACTGCATGTCGAGATCGATCCGGAACTCTTCCTGCTGGTGTTCATTCCGCCGCTTCTGTTCGGTGATGCCTTCGCGGCGCCGAAACGGGAGCTGATCGAGCTGCGCCGGCCGATCCTCGATCTCGCCGTCGGACTTGTCTTCTTCACCATCGTCGGCTTCGGATATGCTCTGCACTGGCTGGTGCCAACCATCCCGCTGGCGGTTGCGTTCGCTTTAGCCGCCGTGCTGTCACCGACCGATGCCGTTGCCGTGTCCTCGATTGTCGACCGCAATGTCGTTCCGGCTCGGCTGATGCACATATTGGAAGGCGAATCCCTGCTCAATGATGCCTCCGGCCTGGTCATGTTCCGCTTTGCCGTTGCGGCGGCGCTGACCGGCAGTTTTTCGTTCGCCGCCGCCTCGTTGAGCTTTCTTTACGCCGTGGCGGCCGGCATCCTCGCGGGCATTGCGGCGTTGTTCGTCGCCGCCAAGGCGCTGCAGGTGCTTGGCCGCATCGGCGGCACGCCGGCGGGGGCGCAGGTGCTGGTGATGGTTCTGCTGCCCTTCGTCGCCTATCTCATTGCCGAGCATGTCGGCGCTTCCGGCATTCTGGCCGCGGTCACCGCCGGCCTGGTTACGGGCACCTCCGGCATTTTCCGCCATCTCTCGGTCTCGGCGCGGATTCAGGCGATGTCGCTATGGTCGATGCTGACCTTCGTCTTCAACGGCGCTCTCTTCATCCTGCTCGGCCTGCAGCTTCCTGACATCATCCGCAGGGTCCCGCCGGAGCTCACCAGCCGGCACTGGCTGTTCGAGCCGGTGCTGACCGTGCTCATTTTGACGCTCTGCGTGATCGGCCTGCGCTTCCTCTGGATCTGGATCGGCGACATGGCATCGATGATCGCCGCGCGGCTCGGCAAGCGCAAGGCAGAGCCCTTTGGTTTCCGCGTCAGGCTTGCCGGATCGGTGGCCGGTGTGCGCGGCGCGATCACGCTTGCCGGCATCCTGTCGCTGCCGCTCGCTCTGCAGGATGGCTCGCCCTTTCCAGCGCGAGACGTGGTGATCTTCCTCGCCGCCGGCGTCATCATCTGCTCGCTGGTCATCGCCAGCCTTGCTTTGCCGGGGATCGCCCGCGGGCTGGTCGAGCCAGGCGAGGATCCGGGTGCGGCCGAGGAGCGGCGGGCGCGTGCGGGCGCCGCCAAGGCCGCCATCGCCAAGATCGAGAGCCTCGCCAGCGAGGGCGGCGAAGGCGAGGCGGCCGAGGCCCGGCTCGCGGTCGCCGACAGCATCGTTGCCGGCTACCGGCGCCGCATCGCGGCTTCCGACGAGGCCGAAGAGGCGCGCGCCGAGGCGCGCGAATCCGGGCGGCTGGAGCTTGAGCTCAGGCACGCCGGCATAGAGGCGGAGCGCGCCGCCGTGCGCGCCATGTTCCGCACCCGCCAGATCAACGACCACACGATGCGGGCGCTGCTTTCCGAGATCACTTTGACAGAAGCGCTGCTCAAAAGCCGGCGCGACCGGAAATAGTGTTCAGCCGATTTGCTTGGCGCAATCCGGCCAGCAAATTTCGCGCCGCAAACGTGGCGGGCTCCAAACAACTGTGTTAATGGCGCGGCGACCTCGCAGACCTCCGGCCCCAAGGGAAAGCAAGCCATGTCAAATGCCGCGGCAGCCGCCAACAAATTCGAATCCTTCTTCGAGACCACGCTTGCCGACGCCGATCCGGAAATTTTCGGCGCCATCCGCAACGAGCTTGGCCGCCAGCGCCATGAGATCGAACTGATCGCCTCGGAAAACATCGTGTCCCGCGCCGTGCTCGAGGCGCAGGGGTCGATCATGACCAACAAATATGCCGAGGGTTATCCGGGCAAGCGCTATTACGGCGGCTGCCAGTTCGTCGACGTGGCCGAGGAACTGGCCATCGAGCGCGCCAAGAAGCTTTTCGGCTGCAACTTCGCCAATGTCCAGCCGAACTCGGGCAGCCAGATGAACCAGGCCGTCTTCCTGGCGCTTCTGCAGCCCGGCGACACGTTCATGGGCCTCGATTTGAACTCCGGCGGCCATCTCACGCATGGCTCGCCGGTCAACATGAGCGGCAAATGGTTCAAGGTCGTTTCCTACGGGGTGCGCAAGGACGACCACCTGCTCGACATGGACGCGATCGAGAAGACCGCGCATGAGACGAAGCCGAAGCTGATCCTGGCCGGCGGCACGGCCTATTCGCGCATCTGGGACTGGAAGCGTTTCCGCGAGATTGCCGATTCGATCGGCGCCTATCTGATGGTCGACATGGCGCATATCGCCGGGCTAGTCGCCGGCGGTATGCACCCGTCGCCGCTGCCTTATGCGCATGTCGTGACCACGACGACGCACAAGTCGCTGCGCGGGCCCCGCGGCGGCATGATCCTGTGCAACGACGAGGAGATCGCCAAGAAGATGAACTCGGCGGTTTTCCCAGGCCTCCAGGGCGGCCCGCTGATGCATGTCGTCGCGGCCAAGGCGGTGGCGCTCGGCGAGGCGCTGAAGCCGAGCTTCAAAGCCTATGCCGAGAGCATCGTCGCCAACGCCAAGGCGCTGGCTTCGAGCCTGCAGGAAACCGGCCTCGACATCGTGTCGGGCGGCACCGACAACCATCTGATGCTGGTCGACCTGCGCCCGAAAAACGCCACCGGCAAGCGCGCCGAGGCGGCTCTCGGCCGCGCCAACATCACCTGCAACAAGAACGGCATCCCCTTCGACCCCGAAAAGCCGTTCGTCACCTCCGGCGTTCGCCTCGGCACACCGGCCGGCACCACGCGCGGCTTCGGCCAGGCCGAGTTCCGCGAGATCGGCAAGCTGATCGCCGAGGTGCTGGACGGGCTGAAGGCGGCGAATTCCGACGAGGGCAATGCGGTAGTCGAGGCTGCGGTCAAGGCCAAAGTCACGGCGTTGACGGATCGCTTCCCGCTCTATCCTTATCTCGGTTGACCGGAAGCCGCGCGTCATCTTTTATCCGCCGGCAGTGCGCCGTCCTGATTGGGCGGCGTCGCGAACTGGAGACTTGATGATGCGCATTTTCCATCTTGCCGCCTTGGCCCTGGTCGGCTCGCTGGCCGGTTTCGCCGTGTCCGGCGCGGCCGGGCAGGAGCAGGCGCAGCCAGAACCGGCCACAAACACCTTCGGCAGATGGACCACGATCATCGACACGCTCGACATCGGGCAGGATGCACACAAGACCTGCGCGGCCTCCGCAGCTTTCGTCGACGGCATCGGCAATGCTGGCACGCTAACGCTGTCGATCTCGACCGGCGACGCGCTGCCGCCGGATGCCTATCCCGCCATCATGATCGCCGTCGACAACAAGGACCTGCCGACCGGCAAGGACATCGCGGCGACCTTCGGCGACCCCGGCATCAAGGTTTCCGCGAAAGTCTATTCGAATGCCGTCGGCGGTCGTCCCAGCTGGACGGTCGACAACCAGGCGAAGACAAGTCTCGCTCTGCTGCGCGCCATGCGCAAAGTCACCTCGCTCGATGTTGTTTTTGGCAAGCAGACCGTCGCCAGCATTCCGATGGACGGCTTCACCAAGGCCTACCGCAACCTCGGCACGTCCTGCGGATTCCCGACCAAGGACGTCGCGCCCTGAACCGACCGGGCACGACAGGGGCAGGGCGCTGGCAATCTTTCTCGCGCCTCGCTATCTCTGAGAAATGAAAGGCTCCAAGCCTTCCGCTCACCAGAGCGAGATGACGCTTCCTTGAATCGCCATCTCGCTCTAAGATTTTGTTTTTGAAGCATGATCTTCTCCGAAGAGTCTGCAACTTTTCGGGATCATGCTCTGAATCGCAAACCCAAGGCTCTCCATGCGCTGCCCCTATTGCCAGTCCGAAGATACGCAGGTGAAGGATTCGCGTCCCGCCGAGGATGGCGCGGCGATCCGCAGGCGCCGCGTCTGTCCGGACTGCGGCGGCCGCTTCACCACCTTCGAGCGCGTGCAACTGCGCGATCTCGTCGTCATCAAGAAGTCCGGCCGCAAGGTGCCGTTCGACCGCGACAAGCTGCTGCGCTCGGTCGAGATCGCGGTGCGCAAGCGCAATGTCGACCCCGAGCGGATCGATCGCGCCGTGACCGGCATCGTGCGCCAGCTCGAAAGCTCCGGCGAGACGGAAGTGGCCTCCGGCGAGGTCGGTCGGCTCGTCATGGAGGCGCTGAAATCGCTCGACGACGTCGCCTATGTCCGCTTCGCTTCGGTCTATCGCAATTTCCGTGAAGCCAAGGATTTCCACGAGTTGCTGGGCGAACTGAAGGGCGATGAAGAAAAGACCGAAGAGGACGCCGGCTGATCATGGCGAAAGCTCAATTGGGCGGGGCCGAGCAAGCAGCCCTTGATCGCCGTTTCATGGCGGCGGCCATCCGGCTGTCGCGCCGCAATGCCGGCCGCACCGCGACCAACCCTTCCGTCGGCACCATCATCGTGCGCGACGACGGCGCCGGCCCGATGATCGTCGGCACCGGCGTCACTGCTGTCGGCGGCCGGCCGCACGCCGAGACCGAGGCGCTGGCCGAGGCCGGCGAACTGGCCCGCGGCGCCACCGCCTATGTGACGCTTGAGCCCTGCGCCCATCACGGCCGCACGCCGCCTTGCGCCGCCGCGCTGGTCAATGCCGGCATTGCGCGCGTCGTCGGCGCGGCAAGCGATCCCGATCCGCGCGTTTCCGGCAAGGGTTACGCCATGCTGCGCGCCGCCGGCATCGAGGTCGTGGAGAAGGCGCTCGCCACAGAGGCCGCCGAGCAGATGGCCGGCTATCTGATTCGATCTTTGAAGAAACGTCCCGAAGTGACGCTGAAGCTTGCGCTTTCGAGCGACGGCAAGATCGGCCGCAAAGGCGCCGGCCAGGTCGCCATCACGGGTGAGATCGCCAGGCGCGAAGTCTATCTTATGCGCGCGGAGGCCGACGCTATCCTCGTCGGCATCGGCACTGCGCTGGAGGACGACCCGGCGCTGACCGTGCGCCTGCCGGGGTTGGAGAACCGCTCCCCGGCTCGCATCATCCTCGATCGCCAGATCCGGCTGCCGGAGTCGTCGAAGCTCGTTTCCGGGGTGGATCGTGTCCCGCTCTATGTCGCGGCATGCGCCGAGGCCGACCCGCAGCGGCGGGCTGCGCTCGAACGCGCGGGCGTGCACTTCATCGGCACTGAAACTTACGAGAGCGAAGTAGCCCTGCCGGAACTGCTCGAGGATATTGCAGCCCTCGGCATGGCGAGCGTGGTGGTCGAAGGCGGCGCCAAGGTAGCCGGGGCCTTCCTGACGGAAGACCTCGTTGACCGCATCGTCCTGTTCCAGGGACCGGAGGCGATCGGCGAGGATGGTATCGCCTCGCCGATCGACGCTGCGCATATCCCGCCGGGTTTCCGCAAATTGCGTGAGATGCGCTTCGGCGAGGACAGCTATGCCGAGTGGGTAAGACCATGATCCCAAAAAGTGGGAAATGGTTTTCGGACAAGAGCATGGTCAAACTGGAAGACACGATCTGATGTTTACGGGAATCGTTACGGATGTCGGCACTGTCGCTTCGGTGAAGCCGCTCAGCGAAGGCGTCGGCCTGCGCATCGACACGGCCTATGACCCGGAAACGATCGCGATCGGCGCTTCGATTTCCTGCGGCGGCGTCTGCCTGACCGTGACGGCGCTGCCCGAGAACGGCTCGAACGCGCGCTGGTTTGAGGTCGAAGCCTGGGAAGAGGCGCTCAGGCTGACGACTGCATCCGGTTGGAAATCGGGCACCAGGATCAATCTCGAACGGGCGTTGAAGATCGGCGACGAGCTCGGTGGCCATATCGTCTCCGGCCATGTCGACGGCACGGCGGAAATCGTGGAGCGCAGGGAAGAGGGCGATGCCGTGCGCTTCACGCTGGAGGCGCCGCGTCACCTGGCGAAGTTCATCGCGCCGAAAGGCTCCGTCGCGCTCGACGGCACCTCGCTTACCGTCAACAAGGTCGAAGCTACGCGCTTCGATGTGCTTCTGATCCAGCACTCGCTGAGCGTCACTACCTGGGGCGAGCGCCAGGCTGGCGACCGCGTCAACATCGAGATCGATACCATGGCCCGGTATGCCGCGCGCCTCGCCGAGGCGGCGAAACAGGGGCTTTGAGCGAAACCGACCGGTTCCGGGGAGGCGGCGCGGATCGCTGAGGCGCCACGTCGCGCCGGCGCCTCAGCTTCCCTTCTGCTCACGCGATCTGCGGCGCCCCGGCTGGCAACGTCTAAGTGATCAAAGAACAACGAGCCCGATCAGATCAAATTCATCGATGTGGTCAGGCTGGCGGTTACAGGCGGCCTCGAGCGGACGCGGGCACAATATGCCCGCCTGTTCGAAGGCGTCGGACTGAAGCTTGAGCGGGTGATCGGCCCTCGAGCATCGATCTCGAACATCGAGGCTTTGCCCGCTAGCTGAAGAAAGCCCCGGAAGATCGCGCGGCTTGGGATCCGGACCTTGTCGGGAGATGCTGTGTCGGGCGGCAATCTTGTGCTTGCGATCGATCCGGCTTCGGCCTAAGTCACCGGCAACCCCCCGGAGACGTTTATGGCAGGCATATCCCAACACGGCAAAGCGTTCATTCGTCCGCAGGCGAAGGCGCATCTGCTTATCGTCGAGGCGCGTTTCCACGACGACCTCGCCGACGCGCTGCTCGAAGGCGCGACCAGCGCGCTGGACGAGGCCGGCGCCACTTATGACGTCGTGACTGTTCCTGGCTCGCTCGAAATTCCGGCCGTCATCACCTTCGCGCTGGACGGTGCCGGCGAGGGCGGCGTACACTATGACGGCTTCGTCGCGCTCGGCACCATCATCCGTGGCGACACCTATCATTTCGACATCGTCGCCAATGAATCGAGCCGTGCGCTGATGGATCTTTCCGTGCAGGAAGCGGTCGCGATCGGCAACGGCATCCTGACCACCGAAAACGATGCGCAGGCCTGGACGCGGGCCAAGCGCACCGAAGGCGACAAGGGCGGCTTTGCCGCCCGCGCGGCGCTGACCATGATCGCGCTCAAAGAGAAATTCGGAGCCCAATCGTGAGCGATCCTGCCCAGACCGGTGCGGCGCGCCACGCCAACAAGCGCGGTGCCGCCCGTCTTGCCGCCGTCCAGGCGCTCTATCAGATGGACGTGGCCGGCAGCGGTGTTTTCGAGATCACCGCCGAATACGAGGCCTTCCGCCTCGGCAAGGAAGTCGACGGCGCGCTCTATCGCGAGGCCGACGCGCAATGGTTCCGCGCCATCCTGACCGGCGTCGTCGAGAACCAGAAGACCATCGATCCGATCATCCGCCAGGCGCTGACCGACGACTGGCCGCTGTCGCGGCTGGACTCGACGCTGCGCGCCATCCTGCGCGCCGGCGTCTATGAGCTGATGAAGCGCGAGGACGTGCCGGTGGCCGTGATCGTGTCGGAATATGTCGACATCGCCAAGGCCTTCTACGAGGAAGACGAGCCGAAGCTGGTCAATGCCCTGCTCGACCGTGTCTCGCGCCGGGTACGTGGCGAGGGTCGCGGCAAGGACGCATCGTGACCGCCACGGCAGTCGTCGCTGACGCCGGCAGGGAAGCGCGCCGCACGGCAGTGCTCCTCGCGGCCGCGCAGGCGATCGTCGGTTCCGCCGCGCCGATCGCCATTTCGATCGGCGCGCTTGCCGGCCAATATCTGCTCGGCCCCGACAAGTCTCTGGCGACGGCGCCGGTCACCGGCTTCAACCTCGGCGTTGCGCTCGGCGCCCTGCCGGCGGCCGCCATCATCCGCCGGCTCGGCCATCGCGGCGGCTTCATGACTGGCACCATCGTAACCGCCCTCGGCGGGCTGATCGCGACGCTCGCGCTCTTTCAGGCGAGCTTCTGGCTGTTCGCCTTTGGCCTGGGCGTGATCGGTGTCGGCGGCGCCTTCGTGCAGCAGTTCCGCTTCGCCGCCGCCGACAACGCGCCGCCGCAATTCAAGGCGCGCGCCATTTCCTTCGTGCTGGCTGGCGGCATCGTCACCGCCATCCTCGGGCCTCAGATCGTCATCTACACCGGCGACCTTCTGGCGCCGGTGATGTTTGCCGGATCCTTCGCCTCCATCCTGGTGCTGGCCGCCATAGGCGCGATTATCCTTTCCTTCCTGCATACGTCCAGGCGGACGAGCAGCGCCGCCGAAGCCGCCGCAAGCGACGCACGTCCGCTGGTCGAGATCGCCACCCAACCGCGTTTCGTCGCGGCGCTGTTCTGTGCCGTAGGCAGCTATGCGCTGATGAGCTTCGTCATGACCGGCGCGCCGCTCGCCATGGTCGGCTGCGGTCTTTCAACCGACGATGCCACGCTTGGCATCTCCTGGCACGTTATGGCGATGTTCGGGCCGAGCTTCTTCACCGGTTCGCTGATCCACCGCTTCGGCGCCGAGCGCATCGTCGCCATTGGGTTGGTGCTGCTCATCGCCTGCGCAGTGGTGGCGCTCTCAGGCCTTGCGCTATGGCAGTTCTGGACCGCGCTGATCCTGCTCGGCCTCGGCTGGAATTTCGGTTTCATCGGCGCGACCGCCATGGTCGCCGCGAGTTACCATCCATCCGAAAAAGGCAAGGTGCAGGGCTTCCACGACTTCGTCCTGTTCGGCTCCGTCGCCTTCGCTTCGCTGATGTCGGGTGCGGTCTACAATGCCTGGGGCTGGACCATGCTGAACTGGATCGTGTTCCCGGTCGTTGTGCTCTGCTTCCTGGCGCTCGGCACCCTGAAGCTGCCGGGCTTGCGCCGCGCCAACTGACATTGCGCCGTTTGCCGGCGCGCAATCGATCTAAATGCACGGCGGCCTCTGCCGGTGAGTCGCAGCGTTCGTCTTTCCGGCGAAAGCCGGGCAAAAACCGAACAATATCTTGACGTTCCCAGCCCTGTTTCGCATACACCTTAGCCAAGGGGTGGATTCCGCGTGCGGCGTTCATCTCCGTCCCAACGGCCCAGGGAGGGGTTCTTCTGGGCCATCAATCGAGGAAAATCCGGCAATGACCATCATTACCGCCGTCATCGCCTGCGGCTTGCTGTCAGTCCTGTACGCCATCTGGGCGACACGATCGGTCCTGGCGTCCGATCAGGGCAACCAGCGCATGCAGGAAATCTCCGCCGCCATTCGCGAAGGTGCTCAAGCCTATCTGGCGCGCCAGTACACCACCATCGCCGTCGTCGGCATCGTCGTGCTTCTTCTCGCCTGGTGGCTGCTCTCCATCACCTCCGCGATCGGCTTCCTGATCGGCGCCGTGCTTTCGGGCGCTGCCGGCTTCATCGGCATGCATGTCTCGGTGCGTGCCAATGTCCGCACCGCGCAGGCCGCTTCCAACAGCCTGGCCGCCGGCCTCGACATCGCCTTCAAGTCGGGCGCCATCACCGGCCTGCTGGTGGCGGGCCTGGCGCTGCTCGGCGTCTCCATCTATTACCTCATCCTGACCGGCCCAATGGGCCTGCAGCCAAACGACCGCGTCGTCATCGACGCGCTGGTCTCGCTCGGCTTCGGGGCCTCGCTGATCTCGATCTTCGCCCGTCTCGGCGGCGGCATCTTCACCAAGGGCGCCGACGTCGGCGGCGACCTCGTCGGCAAGGTGGAAGCCGGCATTCCGGAGGACGATCCGCGCAACCCGGCCACCATCGCCGACAATGTCGGCGACAATGTCGGCGACTGCGCCGGCATGGCCGCCGACCTGTTCGAGACCTATGCGGTGACGGTCGTCGCCACCATGGTTCTGGCCGCAATCTTCTTCGGCGGCACGGCAGTGCTGGGCGCCGCCATGCTCTATCCGCTCGCCATTTGCGGCGCCTGCATCCTGACCTCGATCGTCGGCACCTTCTTCGTCAAGCTCGGCTCCAACGGCTCGATCATGGGCGCCCTCTACAAGGGGCTGATCGTCACCGGCCTGCTGTCGATCGTCGGCCTGGCCGTCGCTACTTCGGCCACGCTCGGTTGGGGAGAGGTCGGCACCGTCGCCGGCATCGTCATCACCGGCAAGAACCTGTTCATCTGCGGCCTGATCGGTCTTCTGGTGACCGGCCTCATCGTGGTGATCACCGAATACTACACTGGCACCAACAAACGCCCGGTGAATTCGATCGCCCAGGCCTCGGTGACCGGCCACGGCACCAACGTCATCCAGGGCCTCGCGGTCTCCTTGGAATCGACGGCGCTGCCGGCCATCGTCATCGTCGGCGGCATCATCGCCACCTACCAGCTTGGCGGCCTCTTCGGAACGGCGATCGCCGTCACCACCATGCTCGGGCTCGCCGGCATGATCGTGGCGCTCGACGCCTTCGGCCCGGTCACCGACAATGCCGGCGGCATCGCCGAAATGTCGGGCCTGCCCAAGGAAGTGCGCCACTCCACCGACGCGCTCGACGCGGTCGGCAACACCACCAAGGCCGTGACCAAGGGTTATGCCATCGGCTCCGCCGGCCTCGGCGCGCTGGTGTTGTTCGCGGCCTATTCGAACGACCTCAGGTTCTTTGCCGCCAATGGCGACAAGTACCCGTACTTCCAGGGCATGGGCGAGATCTCCTTCGACCTCTCCAACCCGTATGTCGTTGCCGGCCTGATCTTCGGCGGCCTCATTCCGTATCTGTTCGGCGGCATCGCCATGACCGCTGTCGGCCGCGCGGCGGGCTCGATCGTCGAGGAAGTGCGCAAGCAGTTCCGCGAGGACAAGGGCATCATGGCCGGGACCTCGAAACCGAACTACGCGCGCGCCGTCGACCTGCTGACCCGGGCAGCGATCCGGGAAATGATCATACCGTCGCTGCTGCCGGTGCTGGCGCCGCTCGTCGTCTATTTCGGCGTGCTCCTGATCTCGGGCTCGAAGGCCTCGGCCTTCGCGGCCCTTGGCGCCTCGCTGCTCGGCGTCATCGTCAACGGCCTCTTCGTCGCCGTCTCGATGACCTCCGGCGGCGGCGCCTGGGACAACGCCAAGAAGTCGTTCGAGGACGGCTTTACCGACAAGAATGGCGTCAAGCACCTGAAGGGCTCCGAGGCGCATAAGGCCTCGGTCACCGGCGACACCGTCGGCGATCCCTACAAGGACACCGCCGGCCCGGCGGTCAATCCGGCGATCAAGATCACCAATATCGTGGCGCTGCTGCTCCTGGCCGTGCTCGCGCACGGCTGAGCCACATTCTTTCTGCACCAAGTGACCCGCGGGAGCGATCCCGCGGGTTTTGTTTACGGCCAAGCCGTTTCGGCGAAACAAAAAACCCGCCGAAGCGGATTCGGCGGGTCTTGGTCCGTGGACGTCGCTGACAGCGAACTCAGGGCGTGCCGCCGCCCGGGATCCCGGGCGCCAGCTTGCTGGCGCCGTTGATGATCTGGCTGAGGAAGTTCTGGTCCTTGCCGCCCGTCGGCGTCGTCCTCGAGATGAAGTCGAAGACCTTGCCGTCCTTCAGGCCGTAATTGGCGATCTGGGTGACGCGGCCGTCGGCGCCGAAATAGACCGCCAGCACGTGCTGGTCGACGATGCGCGGGTTGTCGAAGGCGACGTAGCGCTTGCGCGTCTGCGAGATATAATAGAACGCCTCGTTGTCGAAGGTCGCCGTCGTCGACGGCGTGCCCAGCGCAAGAAGAACCTGCTCGCGACTCGATCCGACCGGCACCGAGTCGATCGCCGCCTGGTCGATGACGTAGCCTTTCGTCAGCGTCTCGCTCGGACGCAGATCACCGAACATCTTGGACGAATTGCAGGCGGAAAGCGCGGATACCGCCACCAGCAGAGTGGCCACGCCCGCCCGCACAGGCATGAAAAACGACTTGAATTTCAGCGCACCCAACAACAATTCTCCATCACATCCCCGCAGCTTGCGCTGGGCCGCAAAACCGGTAAACCAGCTTGCATGCCGATGCAACAAGGCCAAATCAAACAAAAGGTCCCCGGGAGACCACCCTCAATGTTCCAGCGCCTTTTTGGTCGCGAACGTCACGCCAACCGCGCCATCACCGAGGCGCTCTACGCACAAATCGTGGCGGCGGCGCGGCAAACGGTGTTTTATTCCGACTGGAATGTGCCGGATACGCCGCTCGGCCGCTTCGAGATGCTGTCGCTCCATATGTACCTGATCCAGCACCGGCTGCGCGGCGAGGGCGGGGCTGCGGCCGAGATCGCTCAGGTGCTGATTGACGAGTTCTTCCTCGATGTCGACCATTCGCTGAGGGAACTCGGCATCAGCGATGTCGGCGTGCCGAAGCGCATGAAGAAGCTGGCAAAGATGTTCTATGGCCGCACTGCGGCCTACGACGAAGCCTTGCGGGACGACGACGGCGCGGCGCTTGCCGTGGCGCTCGCCCGCAATGTCAGGCCCGATGCCGGCGAATGGCCTGAGGCGGCGCTGCTGGCGAATTATGTTAGCGCGGCGACCGGGCAGCTTGCCGCTCAGCCGACCGAATCGATCATGGCCGGCGCCGTCGCGTTCCCGGCCGCCGGAGCCACCTGAAGGAGGCGAGAATGAAGCACGCCGAACCGCAGAGCCCCGTATCC
>NZ_RZST01000083.1:0-18188 GCF_003997575.1 Mesorhizobium sp. M1A.F.Ca.IN.022.07.1.1 | reverse complement strand
GTCGCCGAAGGCGACGGATGAGGGGTGCTCCAGCGAAGTGAGACGTCGGCGTTCCCTGGATCACCCCTGATCCGTCTCGGCGCTGCGCGCCGGTCCACCTTCTCCCACAGGCGGAGAAGGCAAGTGCGCTCAGCCGCCGGCTTTCACCTTCTCGAACATCTTGGCGACGTCGTCGTTCTGCTTCATCGGTCCGGTGAAGATCGTGCTCTTCAGCATCACGTCGGGATCCGCCGGCAGCTGCAGCTTGTCCAGCTCGTCTTTCGACACGCCGGCGAAGGCGGTCGAAAGCGAGCTGCCATAGCCGTAGGACTGGATGAGGTACTTGCCCGAATCGGCGTCGAGCCGACTGTTGATGAAGTCATAGGCGAGATCGACGTTCTTGGCGTCCTTCAGCATGACGAAGCCGCAGGCCCAGGTGAGCATGCCTTCCTTCGGCTTCATGAACTCGACCGGCACGCCCTGCTTCTTGAGCGACGTGGCCGACGCGTTCCAGGTCATGGCGGCGACCAACTGGCCGCTGGCCAGCGCCTGCTCGACCGAGGTCATGTCGGTGGTGTAGCTCGACAGCAGTGGCCGCTGCTCGCGCAGTTTCGCCGCGACTTTTTCCATCTGCTCCGGCGTCATGTCGAAGGGGTTCACGCCAGCCAGAAGTGCCGCGACGATCGGCGTGTCGTGCACGGCGTCGATGGTCGCCATGCGGCCGGCATATTGCTTGTCCCACAAAAGGTTCCAGCTCGCCTCGGGGTTCTTCACCAGATCGGTCCGGTAGAGGATCGAGGTGTTGCCCCAGTCCCACGGCACCATCCAGACCTTGCCGTCGCCTGCCTGCAAGTCGGGCAGGTTCTTGAACACCGGGAAGATCGAATCCCAATTCTTGATGCGCTTGGTGTCGATCGGCTGCAGCAGGCCTTCCTTGTTCCAGCGCGCCACCTTGTCGTAGCAGGGATGGGCGATGTCGGGCCGGAAGCCGGCCTTGACCTTGGTGAAGGCATCGTCGTCATCGCCGAAGATCGTGGCCTCGACACCATCCGGATGCGCGGTGAGGAAGCTCTTGTTGAAGTCGGGCAGCTCGTAGCCCGACCAGGTGAAATATTGCAGCTTGTCGGCGGCCAAAGCGACGGTCGACGACAGCGCCAGGGCGAGTGCGGCTAGACCCGCGCGGGCCTTGTATCCCGTGATCGATTTCAGGTGGACTGTCATTTTCGTTCTCCTCTTCTTTGTTGTGGTTCAGGCTGGATTGCGGCGCGCGGCGCCGAGGCCGCGATGGCGCAGGATCTCGGCGAGGGTGGCGATGACGAAGGACACGGCCAGGATCACCGTTCCGAGCGCCATCACCGTGGGCAGCGAACGCGGGAAGCGCAGTTGGCTCCAAATGTAGAGCGGCAGCGTCGGCTCGGTGCCGGCGAGGAAGAAGACGACGATGAACTCGTCGAAGGAGGTCAGGAAGGCGAGCATGAAGGCCGACAGCACCGCCGGCAGGCTGAGCGGAAGCATGACGCGCCGGAACGTTGTCCAGTCCGACGCCCCAAGGTCGAGCGCCGCCTCGCGAATGGTCTTTGGGATCGCGGCGAATCGACTGCGCATCACCACCACCGTCGTCGGCAGCGCCACCAGGATATGGCCGAGCACGATTGCAACGCGCGACGGGCCGAGGCCAATGAGATTGACCAGGATCAAGAGCGAGATGCCGACGATGACGCCGGGGATTAGGATCGGCAGCCGGGCTATGGCACTGATCGTAGCCGCGAGCGGCGAGCGGCCGTAGAGGTCCATATAGGAAACGGTGATGCCGCAAAGCGTTGCCCCCGAGGCAGCAACGACACCGATGACGAGACTGTTGGCCAAAGCGCCGGACAGCGCCGGATTGCCGTAGAGGGTCTCGTACCAACCGAGCGTGAAGCCCTGCAGCGGAAACGCCGCCTGGATGGAATCGTTGAAGGAAAACAGCGGGATCAAAAGGATAGGCAGATAGAGGAAGACGAGATAGGCAAGCACATAGAGGCCGAGCCAGCGACCGCCCGCATTTGCCTCTTTGCGCGCCGCGCTCATGTGCGGCTGCCAAACCGGCGGTCGGCGCCGCGCGCGACCAGGACCACGCACAGGATGACCAGCATGACGCAGACCGACAGGGCCGCGCCGAACGGCCAGTCATTGGCCTTGCCGAATTGCGACTGGATCAGCGTGCCGATCATGGTACTGGCCGGGCCGCCGACCATAGCCGGCGTGACATAGTCGCCGACGGTCGGCACGAAGACGACGAGAGCCGCCGCCAGCACCCCCGGCATCGAATTGGGCAGCACGACGCGGCGGAACGACGTGAACGGGCGCGCGCCGAGATCGGAGGCGGCTTCGAGCAGCGATTTCGGGATGGTATCCAGCGCCACGTAGATGGGCAGGATGGCGAAAGGCGCGTAGGCGTGCGCAAGCGTCACCACCACCGCGGCCGGCGTGTTGAGGAAGGCGAGCGTCGGCTCCGACCAGAGGCCGCTTTCGATGAAAGCCGAGTTCAGGACGCCGTTATAGGCAAGCACGATCTTCCAGGCAAAGACGCGCAAAAGGTAGCTGGTCCAGAACGGCAGCGTGACCAGGAAGAGCAGCAGGTTGCGCCGGCGGCCGGCATGGAAGGCGAGGTAGTAGGCGACCGGATATGCAGTAGCGACGGTGGCGAGCGTCACCAGGCCGGCGATGACCAGCGAGCGCAGCGTCACCGTCCAGTAGAGCGGATCGGTGGCCACAGTTACGAAGTTTGCCGCCGTCAGGCCGGCGCCGAGCAGCGAGCCGTCATTGCTCCTGAAGGCAAGGAAGAGCACAAGGCCGAGGGCAAAGAGGATGAGGAAGAAGGTGACCACCCCGCCGGGCAACAGCATGGCAAAGCGGAAAACCGGCGAGATGCGGGTTTCCGGCGATCGTCGCGCTGCAACGATGGTGGACATCTGCTAGCTGCCCATCGGATTTTTGAAATCAGCTAATGATTTTTCATATTCCTGAAACTGTCAAGCTAAATCGGTGATGCGCTGCCGCGTTCAACTTCAGCGCTCGAAGGCATCCAGCATCCGATACCAGGCGATGGTGGCGGCAACGCCGACCTGGCGGAAGGCGTGGAACGGGATCGGCCGGATCGGCGACAGCGGGAAAGGCAATCGACTGACATCGCCGGTCGCGAGGTAACCCGCCATGCGCTTGCCCAGCGCGCTCATCGGTCCGACGCCCCTGCCCTGGCAACCGACCACGGCGAGCAGGCCATTTTCCGGCTCATGCAGGTGCGGGAGATGATCCGGGGTCATCGCCACACGGCCGAACCAGCGCTTTTCGACGGCGATGCCGGCAAGCGCCGGATAGAGGCGCAGCAGCGCGCGTTCGCAATGCGCCCAATCGGCCGCGCTTGAAGGCAGGGCCATGCGGCCGCGTCCACCCAACACCATCCGGCCATCAGGGCCCTTGCGGTAATAGACCAAGATGCGGCGGGAATCGGAAACGGCTTGCCCGCCGGGCAGGATGCTTGCCGCAAGCTCGGCCGGCAGCGGCGCCGTGGCGATCTGGAAGGAATGCAGAGGCACAATCGTCCGGGCAAGCCCGGGGAGCAGGCCGTCCGTATAGGCGTTGGTGGCGAGCACGACCGCCTTCGCGCGCAGTTCGGCGCCGCCTTGCGTGGAGACCCGCCAGACGCCCGCTTCCTTGGTGAGCCTCACCACCCGCTGCTGTTCGGCGATCCCGACGCCGACGTCCGAGGCGAGGCGGGCAAGCTCGAGCGTGTAGGACAGCGGATCGATGACGCCGGCGCGGCGGTCGAGCCAGCCGCCAAGATAGCCCTTGGCGCCGGTCATCGCGGCGATCTCGGCTCGGTCGAGCAGCTTGACGTCGGCGCCGCGAGCCCGCCATTGCCGATCCCGGTTCGCCGCCGCCTTCAGCGCGGTCTCGGTGTGCGCGGCCTGGATCCAACCGTTCCGCGTGAACGGCACCGCAAGCTTCTCGTCACGGATCACATCGAACACCGCGTCGGCCGTCGAGGCGGCGAAGTCGACCAGGGCCTCGCCGCGCTCCTTGCCAAAGTGCTCGATCAGCCATTCGGGATCATATTTGAGGCCGGGAATGACCTGGCCGCCGTTCAAGCCCGACGCGCCCTGCCCGATCGCGCCGGCATCCAGCACCTGGACGGAAAGACCGGCGCGGGCCGCGTGCAAGGCGGTCGACAGACCCATGATGCCGCCGCCGACGATCACCGCGTCGAGCGTGCCGTCGCTCGACAGCTCGGACTGGAACGCCGGAGCTGTTGGGGGCTTTTGCCAGATCGGATCGGAAAAGGCTGCGGGCAATTGGTCACCTGAGGCGCTGGAGGCTCGTGAAAATCCTATTGCTGATTTCATGAGCTTGAAAGGGGACCCGATGGGCCAGTCGGCGCTTGGCTATGTGACAGCATGCCATTGGCTCATAACCTCGCCATCGATGGGATAGACGTTTGCCTTAAATCCGGGGAAAGTGCCGCGCGACAATGGAGAGGACAGAAGACCATGACCGATTTAACCCGCCTCCCTGGCGACGGCCTTTTCGTCGGCCGCGCCAGGATCAGCGAAGCCTCCCATCCGCTGGTGGTCACGGTGCGCGCAGGCGAGGTCATCGACATCACGTCGAGCGCGGCGCCTACCGTGCGCGACCTCTGCGAGCTGAAGGACCCGGCCGCCTACGTGCGCTCGGCCCGGGCCAAGGCGATCGGCACACTGGAAGACATCGCAGCCAACAGCTTCGAGTCTCAGCGCGACGCCAAGAAGCCGATCCTGCTCTCCCCCGTCGACCTGCAGGCGGTGAAGGCTTCCGGCGTCACCTTCGTCGTCAGCCTGCTCGAGCGCGTCATCGAGGAGCAGGCGCGCGGCTCCGCGGAAAAGGCCGACGCCATCCGCGCCGACATCGCCGGGCTGATCGGCCATGATCTCTCCAAGCTCAAGCCAGGGTCGCCGGAAGCGATGGAGATCAAGGCCAAGCTGATCCAGCGCGGCGCCTGGTCGCAATATCTGGAAGTGGGCATCGGCCCCGATGCCGAGATCTTCACCAAATGCCAGCCGATGGCCTCCGTCGGCTTCGGCGCCGATGTCGGGCTGCATCCGGTCTCCACCTGGAACAATCCGGAGCCGGAGATCGCGATGATCGCCGACAGCTCGGGCCGCATCGTCGGCGCCACGCTCGGCAACGATGTCAATCTGCGCGATGTCGAAGGACGCTCGGCGCTGCTGCTCGGCAAGGCC
Source organism: Mesorhizobium sp. M1A.F.Ca.IN.022.07.1.1 (assembly GCF_003997575.1). Taxonomy (NCBI): domain Bacteria; kingdom Pseudomonadati; phylum Pseudomonadota; class Alphaproteobacteria; order Hyphomicrobiales; family Phyllobacteriaceae; genus Mesorhizobium; species Mesorhizobium sp. M1A.F.Ca.IN.022.07.1.1. The sequence continues at coordinate 12,951 of NZ_RZST01000083.1, read as the reverse complement.
AAGGACAACAATGCTTCCGCCTCGCTTGGACCTTTCATCCGGCTCTTCGACGAGACCTTTTCCATCGCCGACGTGAAGCGCGCCACGGTGCGGCTAAGCGTCGAGGGCGAGGACGGTTTTTCGCTGGAGGGCGCAAGCTCGATGGCCGAGATCAGCCGCTCGCCGGAAGAGCTGGTCAGAGCCGCGATGGGACCGCATCACCAATACCCGGACGGGCTGGCGCTCTATCTCGGCACCATGTTCGTGCCGTCGAAGGATCGCGGCGAAAAGGGCAAGGGCTTCACCCACAAGGTCGGCGACATCGTCACCATCTCGTCGGAAAAGTTGGGCGCGCTGACCAACCGGGTGCGCCTGTCGCCCGACTGCCCGCCCTGGACCTACGGCGCCAGCCACCTGATGCGCGACCTCGCCAGAGCCGGTCTGATCTAGCAGCGGATCACAACGGCATACGCTTGCTCATCACTGGAGGCTGATGAGCGCAGCGGCGTTTGCCGGGAAAATATCACGGTAACTGATGCAATCTGATGGGATTGCTGATGGCGTGCGGAGCTGTGCCAACATCCATTGACGATCGAGGCTTGCCAGCGGCCGAAAAAGGGAATGCTCTAGAGGCGTCCGGTCGGCGCGGGCAGGAAGATGCGATCCTTGAGGACCGCATCGCGCCTGATGTGGAGGTGGTTTTCAACATGGGAGGAAATCGATGCTTTCGAGGCTGAGACTGTTCGTGCTTGGCTTGATCGCGGCAATCGCCATTCCGGCGATGGCCGAGGCCAAGACCTTCTACTGGATTTCGCATGGCGGGCCGGCCGATCCGGTCTGGACCTACTTCCTGGCCGGTGCCAAGCAATGGGCGACCGACACCGGCAACAAGGTGAACACCTCGTTCCACAATGGCGACGTTGCCTCGCAGCAGGAGGCTGTTCGCGCCGCCATCTCGGCCAAGGCCGACGGCATCGTCACCACCAGCCCCGATCCGGGCAGCCTCGTCGAGATCGTCAAGGAGGCCCGTGCGGCCAACATTCCGATCATCAACTTCAACACGCCCGACCCGAAGGCCAACTTCAACGCCTATGTCGGCGGCGACAACGTCACCTTCGGCAAGCACTGGGCGCAGTATCTGGTCGACAAGGGCCTGGTGAAGAAGGGCGACTTCGTATGGATGCCGGTGGAGGTGCCCGGCGCCACCTATGGCGTGCAGGAAGAGGAAGGCATCAAGAGCGTGTTCGAGCCGCTCGGCATCACCTATGAGGTGACCGAGGCGACGCTCGACCAGGCCGAAGTGATCAACCGCATGGTCGACTATCTCACCGCCCACAAGGGCAAGGTGAAGGCAATCATCGGCCTCGGCGACCTCGTCACAGGCTCGGTCAAGCGCGTCTTCGACCAAGTCGGCGTCAAGCCGGGCGAGATCCCCGTTGTCGGCTGGGGCAACTCGCTCGACACCACCCAGGAAGTGCTGAACGGCTATGTCAACGCCGCGCAGTGGCAGGACCCGCAGGCGACCAGCTACATCGCGCTTTCGATGGCGGCGATGGCGTCTGCCGGCATTCCTCCGGGCTTCAACGTCATCACCGGCGCGCTCTATGAAAAGGATACTGCCGGCGTTTATGACAAGATCCTGTCCGGCAAGTAATTGCTGACATTAACGGTCGCGGCTTTCGGGCCGCGATCGCTTCCTGGACCGTCGAGTCCTGACTGATCGCAGCGGGCTCGCCAATCATTCACATCGCGGGCCCAATGGAAAACCGTTCCTTCATCCAAAGTTTCATCGCGCGGCCGGAATTCGGGCCGTTGGTGCTGCTGATCGTCGAACTCGTCATCTTCTGGGGCATCAATCCGGATTTCCTGTCGCCGCAGAACATCTCGAACATCCTTGCCTTCACCGTCGAGCTTGGGCTGATCGCGCTGGCGATGACCTTGCTGATGACGTCGGGCGAATTCGACCTGTCGGTCGGCTCGTTGTTCGGCTTCTCGCCGGTGCTGATGTGGACGCTGTTCAACGGCGGGGTCACCTCGCTGGAGATGGGCTTAGCCATCGCGCTGGTGGTCGCGGCCTTGATCGGGCTTGTCAATGGCTGGTTCGTCACGCAGCTCAAGATCCCGTCCTTCCTGGTCACGCTCGGCATGCTGCTCGTCGTGCGCGGCACCGCGCTTTTCGTCACCGATGGCTTTCCGCAGCGCACCTGGAGCGCCGAAGGCAGCTGGCTTGCGGACATCCTGGTCGGCGACTTCTACATCGGCCCGTTCCGCATCTATGCCTCGCTGTTCTGGTTCATCGGCGCCGCGATCGCGCTCGGTTATGTGCTGACGCAAAGCCGCACCGGCAACTGGATCCAGGCGGCCGGCGGCAATCCCAACGCGGCGCGCGCCCGCGGCGTCAATGTCAGCCGGGTCAAGATCGGCCTGTTCATCCTCTCGGCGGTGATGGCCTCGCTCGCCGGCGTGATCTCGTCGCTGCGCACCTCGGCCGCCAATCCGAACAGCGGCACCGGCTACGAGCTCGAGGTCATCGCCATGGTGGTCATCGGCGGCACGGCGCTGACCGGCGGCCGCGGCACCATTATCGGCACGGTGCTCGGCATCCTCATCCTGCGCGTCATGCGCAACGGCATCGTGCTGATCGGCGTGCCGGGACTCGCCTACAACATCTTCATTGGCGCGATCATCCTCGGGATGATGGCGCTGCACTCATGGCTCGAACGCCGGCACCAGGCAGGGACTTGAAGACGATGGCCGAGCCTCTGATCCGCATGACGAACATCCGCAAGTCTTATGGGCGCGTACAGGCGCTGGTGGACGCCAACTTCCACGTCAACGAAAAGGAGATCGTCGGCCTGCTCGGCGACAACGGCGCCGGCAAATCGACGCTGATCAAGGTGCTGTCGGGCGCGGTGCCGCTGACCAGCGGCAACATTTTCGTGCGCGGCAAGAAGGTGAATTTCCGCAGCACCAGCGACGCGATCGCTGAAGGCATCGAGACGATCTATCAGGACTCCGCGCTTGTCACGCAGCTGTCGATCGCCCGCAACCTGTTCCTGGGGCGCGAGCCGATCAAACCGCCGCGTTTCCTCAACCGCATGGACCAGGAGGCGATGAACACGGTGGCACGCGACCTGCTCAAGCAGGTCGGCATCTCCAAAAACATCCCGCCGACGACGCCGATCGGCTCACTATCAGGCGGCGAGCGGCAAGCAGTGGCGATCGCGCGCGCCATGCATTTCGACAGCGACCTCATCATCCTCGACGAGCCGACCAACAATCTCGGCGTTGCCGAGACGCAAGGGGTGTTGAGCTTCGTGCGCGGCGCCCGCGATTCCGGCCACTCCTGCATCTTCATCGCACACAACATCCACCATGTCTTCCAGGTCGTCGACCGCATCGTGGTGATGCGCCGCGGCAAGGTGGTGGCCGATGATATCGATCCGAAGAAGACCACAGTAGCGGACGTCGAACGCGTCATCACCGGCATGTCGGACAAGGAGATCCGCGATGCGATTTCCGACGGCCCGCAGCCGCATGGCTGATTTGGCCTGACCTTGATTTTTAACTGGGGCTCGATCCTATCCCATGACCGGACCCATGAAAGCGACCGTAGCCGACATCGCCAGAAGCTGCGCCCTGTCGACCGCGACGGTCGACCGAGTGCTCAACAACAGGCCGGGCGCAAGCGCGGCCAACCGGCAGCGCGTCTTGGAGGCGGCAAAGCAGCTCGGCTATCTGCCGACGCTCGATCAAGTCGTGTTGCCGTCGAAGCCGGCGCATCTCGAATTCTTCCTGCCGATCGGGAGCAACGCCTTCATGGCCGACCTTGCCCATCATATCGAGGACTATGCCGCGCGCCTGCCGCTGGTCGCCTCCTGCCGCATCCACAACCTCGCCGGCATATCGCCGGGCGCGCTGCAAGGCGCGATCGAGAACCTCTCGCTCAAGGCCAATGGCGTCGGCGTCATCGCCGTCGACCATCCACGCACGCGCAACATTTTGCGCGAGCTGGTCGAGGCCGGCATCCGGCTGGTCACGCTGGTTTCCGATGTGCCGGCGGCCCCTCGCTCGGCGTATGTCGGCATCGACAACCGGGTTGCCGGACGCACGGCGGCGCTGCTGATGGGCCGCTTCCTTGGCGGCCGGATCGGGCACCTCGCGATGGTCGTTGGCTCGCGCTCCTACCGCGGCCACGAGGAGCGCGAGATGGGTTTCCGCTCGGTGCTCGCAGAAGAGTTCCCCAATCTCACCGTCTCCAGCGCCGTCGAGATCAACGACGAGCCCGACGCCAGCTACAGCGCGACCATGAAGGCCTTGCACAACGAACCGGAACTGCTCGGCATCTACTGCGTCGGCGCCGGACGCTCCGGCGTGGCCAAGGCGTTGCTCGAGGCCAAGCCGCGCAGAAAGCCCGTCTTCATCTGCCATGACCTGACCAGGGAAACGCGCCGCTACCTCGTCGACGATCTCGCCGACGTGGTCATCGACCAGAACGCCCGGCTGATTGCCGAGCAAGCAGTGATCCGCCTGCTCGGCTCGATCGCCTCGTCGGCGCCGTACCTGACCAAGAAATTCATCGAGCCCCGGCTGATCATGAAGGAAAACGTGCCGGTGCAGTAGGCGCGAATGGCATCATGCCGTCGCCTCACTGATTTGTCAGACGATTGATCCGGCAAATCTGCACACCAGCTATGCACGTTTCGTAGTTGCCGAATGGTTGGGCAAATCGTAATTATTGCGGCGTCGGATGTCTTCCTCCTCCCAGACACCGGCGCTGAATGCGGTGCTCCTCCTCCCGCGCCGTATTCGAAATCGAAGCCCGCTGCCTCCTCCTCCCGGCAGCGGGCTTTTTCTTTGCCTGCACTTAGGCGGAGCGCCCCTCACCCGGATATTGCCGAGTCGAATTGCCTTGCAATTCGAGCAATCCGAACTCTCCTGGGGAGAGAGGAGACGGGTCAGCGCCGGCGCTAGCCTGGCCGCGAAGCGGCCGCATCAGGGGAAGCCGCCTTCAGCGTGCCCGGAACGAGGCGATCAGGCTCTCGGCCATGCGCACGAACTGCGCGCTCGGGCCCTCGGCGCCAACGCTCTGCATCGAGACGCGCGCGCCTTCGAGCAACAGCGACAGCGTATCGGCGAGCAACTCGGCCTGGCCGATGCCGGCATCGCGGCAGAGCGCAACCAGCTTTTCGCGCTGGGCTTCCTTCAGTTCCTTGATGACGCGCCGTGCCGGGTGATCGGTCTCGGTGAGCTCGACGGCGGCATTGGCCATGTCGCAGCCGCGACTGTCGGCGCTGAGCAGCTCCGAAGCCTTGCGGACCCAGGCATGCAACTGCGCGAGCTTGTCGCCGGGATGCTCGGCCTCGAACTCGTCCCATATCCTTGAAGCCTTCGCCGCCGTGGCGCGCAGGCATTCGATGATCAGATCGTCCTTGGATTCGAAGTGACGATAGAGCGTCATCTTGTTGGTGCCGGCAGCCTCCGTGATGGCGTCGACGCCGACGCCCTTGATCCCGTGCTTGTGGAACATGTCCTGCGCCGTTTCCAGGATGCGATCCCGGGGGCGGGAACGTTCCGCAACGCCGTCAGTCATCATGCTCTCCTTTCGTCGTTTCCAAAAAAACCGAGGTCACCTCTTGACTAGGGTGTTACCGGTCTGTAACTTTCAGATGTTACTTACTGGTAACACCTATATCGCTCCCCGTCAAACGACAAGGCCCCCCGATAGAGCCCTGCCAGAGTGAGATAGGACGAAAAACCTGCCTGTCATGCGGCTTCGGCCGGTGAAAACGAGAAAAAGCGGTCCGTGATCATCCGATGCGGGCCGCAGCAAGGAGCCGCTCCTATGCAAAAGCGCAAAGACCTGACGATCGACGAAGCCATCCGGGATCCGATGATCCGGCTGGTGATGAAGGCTGATGGGGTCGATCCCAACGCCTTCGAACGGATGCTGCGCTCGCGCGCCGCGGAACAGGCGCCGGAAGATGTCCCGCCATCCTTCCTGGAGGATTCCGGTTCCGTCCGGGCCCGGCGCATGCGCCATTTTGCAAAACCGTTCGGCGAGGCATCCGCGTCATGGTGAACTTCTTCATCCACCGCCCGATCTTCGCATCGGCGATCGCCATCATCATGGTGCTCGCTGGTGCGATCGCCTATTTCCTGCTGCCGGTCTCGCAGTTCCCTGACATCACGCCCCCGCAGGTCGTGGTCAGCGCCCATTATCCAGGCGCCAGCGCGCAGGTGGTGGCCGATACGGTCACCACGCCGCTGGAGCAGCAGATCAACGGCGTGCAAGGCATGACCTATATGTCATCGACGAGCTCGAATGACGGCTCCTCGACCATCACCATCACATTCGACGTCGGCTATCCGCTGAGCACGGCGGCCGTCGACGTCCAGAACCGCGTCTCGCAGGCCGCATCCTCCCTGCCGGCCATCGTCAACCAGGGCGGCGTCACGATCAAGAAGCAGAACCCGAACTTCGTTCTGATCGTCGACCTCACCTCGCCCGACGGCTCGGTCGATCCGGTCGCGCTGAGCAACCTCGCCTATCTCCAGGTCGTCGATCCGCTGAAGCGGCTGCCCGGCGTCGGCGACGTGCAGATTTTCGGCGAACGGCGCTATTCGATGCGCGTCTGGCTCGATCCGGACAAACTGGCCAATCTCGGCATCACCGCCGTCGATGTGCAGAACGCCATTTCCGAGCAGAACGTGCAGGTGGCGGCGGGCAAGATCGGCCAATCGCCGGCGCCGGCCGGCACCGCCTTCGAGATGCAGGTCAATGCGGTCGGCCGTTTGAGCGACCCGAAGGAATTCGGCGACATCGTCGTGCGCGCCAACTCGCAGAACGGCTCGCTCGTGCGTCTGCGCGACGTCGCCCGCATCGAGCTCGGCGCGCTGCAATATTCGTCATCGGCCTTCTTCGGCAAGGACCCGACCGTGGTGCTCGCCGTCTACCAGATGCCCGGCTCCAACGCGCTCGACCTGCAGCAGCGGGTCAAGGACAAGATGCAGGAATTGTCGGCGCGCTTCCCGAAGGGCGTCCACTACGCCATGCACTACGATACGACGCGCTTCGTCTCGGCCTCGATGCATGACGTGCTGATCACGCTCGGCGAAGCGCTGGTGCTGGTGGTAGCTGTCGTCTTCATCTTCCTGCAGAGCTGGCGCACTACCATCATCCCGACCATCGCCATCCCGGTGTCGTTGATCGCGACGCTGGCGGTGATGTACATGCTGGGCTTCTCGCTCAATATGCTCTCGCTGCTCGGCATGGTGCTGGCGATCGGCCTTGTCGTCGACGACGCCATCGTCGTGGTCGAGAACGTCGAGCGACAGCTGGAGGCCGGCCTCAAGCCGCTCGCCGCGACGCGCGCGGCGATGGCCGAAGTGACGGGCCCAATCATCGCCACCACGGCGGTGCTGATGGCGGTGTTCATCCCGGTCGCCTTCATTCCCGGCGTTTCGGGACGGCTCTACAACCAGTTCGCGCTTACCGTTGCGATCTCGGTCGGCATCTCCGCCTTCAACTCGCTGACGCTGAGCCCGGCGCTGAGCGCCGCGTTCCTGCGCCATCGCGGCGAAACGCAGTTCGTGCTGTTCCGCTGGTTCAATGCCGGCTTCGACTGGCTGTCGCATGCGTACGCGCATGGCGTGCGCATTCTGATCCGGCTGCGCTGGGCCATGCTCGGCCTGTTCGCGGCGGGCTTGGTCGCCACCTATTTCGTCTGGCAGAAGCTGCCCTCGACCTTCCTTCCGGTGGAGGACCAGGGTTATTTCTTCGTCGTCATCCAGTTGCCGGACGGCGCTTCGCTGGAGCGCACCGACGCGGTGGCGCAGAAGGCGCGCGACATCCTGCAGAACACGCCCGGCGTCGACATCGTCGGCTCGATCAGCGGCCTGAACTTCCTCACCAGCGCCGCGCAATCGAACTCGGCGGTGGAGTTCGCCATCCTGAAGCCGTGGGACGAACGCGGGCCCGACCAGAACGCATCGAAGCTGGTCGCCGAGGTGCGCAACAAGTTGCTGCAGATACCGGAGGCGTTTGCGCTCTCATTCGATCCACCCTCGATCCCGGGCCTCGGCACGACCGGCGGCTTCGAATTCCAGGTGGAAGACCTTTCGGGCCGCGGCAGCGCCGCGCTCAACGAGGTCACGCAGGCGCTGATCGCGGAAGCACGCAAGCAGCCGGAGCTCAATCCGCAGCAGCTGTTCTCGTCCTTCTCGACCTCGACGCCGCAGTTCAACTACGACCTCGACCGCAGCAAGGCGAAGCTGCTCGGCCTCAACCTGCCCGACGTGTTCAACACGCTGCAGATCTATCTCGGCTCCCTCTACGTCAACGACTTCAACCTTTTCGGCCGCACGTTCCGGGTGACGATCCAGGCCGACAAGGACGCGCGCGGAAACGCGAACGACATCTCGCGCCTCTACGTTCGCAATGCGTCCGGCGGGATGGTGCCGCTGAGCACACTGGGCAAGCTGGTGCCGATCGTCGGTCCCGAGACCGTGCCGCATTACAACAACAATGCATCCGCCCTCATCAACGGCGGCGCGGCGCCAGGCTTCTCGTCCGGACAAGCGGTCGCGGCGATGGAGCGGGCGGCGGCAAACGTGCTGCCGCGGGACTTCGGCTATGAATGGACCGGCATCACCTATCAGGAGCTCCAGGCCGGATCGATCGCCTCGATCGTGTTCGGCCTGGCGATCGTGTTCGTCTTCCTGATCCTGGCGGCGCAGTATGAAAGCTGGGCGATGCCCTTCATGGTGCTGCTCGCCGTGCCGCTCGCCTTGTTCGGCGCCTTCGTCGTGCTCTTGCTGCGCGGCATGCAGATCGACGTCTACTCGCAGATCGGTTTCGTCATGCTGATCGGCCTGGCGGCGAAGAACGCGATCCTGATCGTCGAGTTCGCCCGACGGCGCCGCGAGGAAGGCCTGACCATCGTCGAGGCGGCGATGGAAGCCGCGCGGCTGAGGCTGCGGCCGATCCTGATGACGGCCTTCGCCTTCATCCTCGGCGTGCTGCCGCTGATGTTCGCGACCGGCGCGGGCGCCGCCAGCCGGCAGTCGATCGGCACCACCGTCTTCGGCGGCATGGTGGCGGCGACGATCCTGTCGCTGGTCTTCGTGCCGGTCTTCTACGCGGTGATCGAGAAGCTGCGCGAGCGCGGCGGCGAGAGCGAACCTGCCGCGGGGCCTCAACATGCCCCGCACCAACAAGAGATTGAACCGACCGCCGAGCCCGTCCGGCTCGCCCAGGCGGCCGAATAGGATTGGAGACCAACATGCGTAAATGGAAAATCGCTTTGGGAACGGCGGTCGCGCTGGGCGCAATCTCGGTGGCAAGCGTGCACCTGCTCGACATGGGCAATCTCAGCCTCAGCGCCAGCACTGCGGGCGCGGCACCTGCGCCCAAGGCGTTCGTCATGCCGGTCCCGGTGGTCAACGTCGTCAAGAAGACGCTGCCGATCTATCTCGACTACGCCGCGCGCGTCGAGCCGATCCGCAACATCACCCTGCAGGCGCGCGTGCCGGGCTATCTGCAGGAGCAGACGGCGCAGGACGGCAGCGACGTCAGGCAGGGCGACCTGCTTTACCGGATCGCGCCCGAGGACTACCAGGCAGCGCTCGACCAGGCGAAGGCGCAGGTGCAGCGCGACGCGGCAGCGCTCGAATACGCGCGGTCCAACCTCGGCCGTGGCACCGACCTTGCCAAGGCCGGGTACCTCGCCAAGGACAGCTTCGACCAGCGCACCAGCAACTTGCGCACGGCCGAAGCCGCCCTTGCGGTCGACCAGGCGGCGGTGCGGACGGCCGAGCTCAATCTCGGCTATGCCGAGATCAAGGCACCGTTCTCCGGACGGATCGGCCGCAACCAAGCCTCGGTCGGCACCCTGGTGAGCGTCGCCGGCACGGTTCTCAACACGCTGGTGCAGCTCGACCCGATCTACGTCACCTTCAATCCGAGCGAGACCGACCTCGTCCAGATCGAGCAGGCGAAGGCCAACGGTCCGATTGCGGTCGACGTGCTGTTGCCCGGCGAGACCGAGCCCAGCCAGAAGGGCCAGCTCACCTTCATCGACAACACGATCGATCATTCGACCGGCACGATCACGGCGCGGGCGACGATCGGCAACGCCAAGTTCGCGCTGCTGCCCGGGCAGTATGTGCGCGTGCGGCTGCATGTGAAGGAGCAGCCCAATACGCTGATGGTGCCGCAGGTGGCGCTGGGTTCCAGCCAGCTCGGCAAATACCTGTACGTCCTCGGCAAAGACAACACTGTAGACCAGAAGCTGGTGTCGCTCGGCCCGACCGACGGCGATCTGATTTCCGTCACCTCAGGCATCTCCGAGACCGACCAGGTGATCACCGGCAATTTGCAGAAGATCGGACCCGGAATGCCGGTTTCTCCCTTGCCGGAAACGAAACCGGCCAGCTGATAATCCCATCAGTCCCGGTCCGACGGCGCCCTCGGCACCCACATCGAGGGCGCCGTTTTGTTTGCGCGCCTGCAACCGGGAAAAAATCGACAGCCACCCTCTTGTTGGATTGTCGACAATCTGCTTGTCTTGCAGTCGGTTCATCCAGGAGTGGCCCACATGTCAAAGCTGGATTTCAGTCCGATCGCGGATACGACGCGCAGGGCCGAGATCGTCGCGCTGCTCAGGCGCGCCATTCTGACCGGCCAGCTGGAGCCTGGGCAGAAGCTCAACGAACTCCGCATTTCCGAGCAGATGCGGGTAAGCCGCGCGCCGCTGCGCGAGGCGATGCGCGAGCTGGTGCAGGAAGGTATCCTGACCAGCATTCCCTATGCCGGAACCTTCGTCGTCGACGTCACCGCCAAGGACATCGTCGACGCCTATTCCCTCAACAAGGTGCTCGACGACTTCGCCATCGAGCTCGCCTGGCCGCAGCGCGACCAGCGCTTCTTCGACGAGCTCGACCGCCGCCATGAAGCGGTGAAGCAGGCGACCCGGGCGCTCGACACCACGCGCCAGATCGAGACGGCGCTGCAGCTGCACGGGCTGGTCTATGAGTGGGCCGACAATTCGGTGCTGCTCGAAACCTGGCAGCGGCTGACCAGCCGGCTGCAAATGTATTTCGCCCTGCACCAGCGTGCGCGGAACGAGCCGGTACCGGCCGAGGACCTGCACGAAACCTATGTGGCGCTGCTCAAGGGCACGGACATGCGCGCTGCCCAGCGCCATGCCCGCGAGCATATCGACAACGATTTCGAAGCGCTTCTTGCCTATGCGCGCAGCCTCGAAAAGCGCGCATCGAAGGGCGCCTGACAAACCCGCGGACAAACGGACACCAACGTGAAGATCAAGAGCATAAAAGCCTACCATGTCGTGCAGCCCTTCGTGGACGGACCCTACCGCATGTCCAAGGGCCGGGTCGCCGACTGTTTCGATGCGGTGATCGTCGCCATCACTTCCGACACAGGCGTGACCGGCTGGGGTGAGATGGCGCCGCTCGGCAATTTCTACTCGGCCGCGTTTCCGGCGGGAACGCGCGCGGGCGTGCCGGAGATCGCGCCGCATCTCATCGGCCATGACCCGCGCGGGCTGGCCGGCATCGGCAGGTTGATGGACACGGTGTTCAAAGGCCATCCCTACGTCAAAGCCGCGCTTGACATGGCGTGCTGGGATCTCGCCGCCCGCGCGGCCGACGTGCCGTTGGTAGCGATGCTCGGCGGCCGCGAGAGCGAGACGGCGGAACTTTACCGGGTCGTGACCCACGGAACGGTCGACCAGATGGCGGCACTTGCCAAGCGCATCGTTGCCGAAGGCTTCCATCGGCTGCAGGTCAAGGTCGGCGGCAATGTCCGCGACGACATCGAGCGAGTGAGCGCCGTCGCATCAGCCGTGCCGAAGGGCACGGTGATCTTCTGCGACGCCAATGCCGGCTGGACGCCCTACCAGGCGCGCCAGTTCGCCGATGCCACACGCGGCATCGACTACACATTCGAACAGCCCTGCACGACGATCGAGGAGAATATGTCGGTGCGCCGCATGCTCGACAAGCCGATGGTGCTCGACGAATCCGTCACATCGCTGGGCGAGATGCTGGAAATCCATCGCCGTGGCGCGGCCGATGGGCTGACGCTGAAGATCTCGCGCCTCGGCGGCGTGACGCAGACGCGGCTGATCCGCGACGTCGCCGTCGAGCTCGGTTTCATGGTCACCATCGAAGACACCGGCGGCGCGGAGATCGACACCGCCGCGATGGCGCATCTGTCGCTGTCGACACCGGAGGAGCGCCGTCTGCATGCCATCGCCTTCCACGAATGGGTGACGGTGCGCACCGCCTCCAACAAGCCGCCGGTCGCGGGCAGCCGCATGGGCATTCCCGACGGCCCCGGGCTCGGCATCGACGTGGTGCCGGACCTGCTCGGCAAGCCCTTCTTCGAGATCGGCTGAGATGAAGATCGGGAGCAGCGCCGCAACGCCGATCGCGCTAGCAGGCTTTTCGCTGAGCTGAACTGGGAGATCGCCAAAAGGAAAGGAGACCGGCAAATATCGAATCGAGGCGGCCACGATTTCGATCGGGGCTGCACGCCCGAGCTAGGCATGCATCAAGAAAATCTGACTTTTCCGCATCAAGGAGCGGATGGACCGGACCAAACTGCATGTTACAGTTCGTTCGACTGAATTCTTGACGATGGCCGGGACCGGAGAACTCCACGGAACGTCGTCAACCGGAATGCACTCGCCAACCACAAGAACTGGGGAAAGGGTTTAGACCCATGAGCAAGAACTACTGCATCCTCGACCTCATCCGGCGCAACCGCACGCCGCTCGAAAATCACCTCATCGACGGCCTCATCGACGGCCGCGTCAGCCGCCGCGATTTCGTGCGCCACGGCAGCCTGCTCGGCCTGTCGCTGCCGCTTCTCGGCCGCATCGGCATGGCCGCCGGCTTCGGCGCCGCACCCTCGCTTGCCCGCGCCCAGGGCGCGCCGGGCGCCAC
>NZ_RZST01000082.1:0-18195 GCF_003997575.1 Mesorhizobium sp. M1A.F.Ca.IN.022.07.1.1 | reverse complement strand
CACGCCGCGATTGCTCAGCCATTGCCCGAGCAGCGTCCCGGTGTAGCCGGCGCCATAGACGAAGCCGGTGTCGAACAGGTTGCCGCCGGCTTCGAAATAGGCGTCGAGCAGGATCGAGCCCGAGGAGAAGGTGCGGAAATCCTCGAAGCCGAGCGCCAGCCGCGAGACGGGCTTCGGCAGGCCGGGAATCGCGCGTTTGCCGATGGCGGTGCCGTTGGCGCCGAGCGGCCGGCCGGAGATGGTGTTGACGCGCTTAGCCGGCTTTTCGATCTCGTACTCCAGCCCGACGGCGGCGCGCCATTTGTCGAGAACGCGCAGCGTGCCCAGGCTGTCGGCCCAGCCCATGCCCGGCCAGGCGAATTCCTGGCGGCCGGCCAGGATCGCCTCGCCGGCGGCGTCAACCTCGAAGGAATAGAGGTGGCGGGTCTCGTTGACACTGATCACCTCGCGCGTGCCGCCGGACCGGATCACCTCGATCCGGCCCGGTCCGACGTCGCGGTTGCCACCGGCGAACCAGAAGTCCGGCACCTCGATTTGGCCGTTGGTGCCGAAAATGCGCAGGACATTGTCCTGGTTGAGCGAGATGCTGCACGAGACCTCGGCGACGATGCCGCCGGGGAAATGGAGCAGCGCCGAGGCCCATTCATCGACGCCGGACTGGCCGAGATGGGCCGCACCGACGACCTTGTCCGGCTCGAGGAAAGGCTTTCCCGCCGCGGCGCCGGCAATCAGCCGCGCCATCGAGACCGGGTAGCCGCCGACGTCGAGGATGCCGCCGCCGGCCAGCTCGTTGGCGTAGAGCCGGTGCTCCGGCATGAAGCCCGGCATAGCGAAGCCGAAGCTCGACTTGATCATGCGGACCTCGCCGATGGCGCCCGATTTGATCAGCTCGACCAGCTGCAGCGTCTGCGGATGCAGCCGGTACATGAACGCTTCGCCCAGGAAGGTGCCCGCTATTCGCGCCGCATGCATCATGGCGTCGGCCTCGAAGGCGGTGAGCGCCAGCGGCTTTTCGCACAGCACATGCTTGCCGGCTTCTGCCGCCTTGATCGCCCATTCGGCATGGCCTAGATGCGGGATCGAAATATAGACCGCATCGACGTCCTCGTCGGCAAGCAGCGCGTCATAGCCGTCGAGGATGCGCGCGCCCGGAAACGTCTCGGCAAGGCCCGGCTTGCCGGGATTGCGAGCGCCGAGCGCGACCAGTTCGCCGGTGCGCGACTGCGCCAGGCCGCCGGCAAAGGATTTGGCGATGCTGCCGGGTCCGAGAATGCCCCAGCGAATTTTTCCGGATGTCATGTCGAATTCTCCATGCGGTCGCCGCCACGCCTTCGCGATCGGGCAGAAAGGAAAGTCAGCGAATCCTGGCGCCTGTCTTGTCGAAGAGCAGCGAGCGCTCGGCCTTGATCGAGACGGTGAAGTGGTCGCTGCCGGCGCGCTGGCGCCTGGCCTCGCGCTCGATGATCAGCTCCTCCGGCCCGGCATCGGCGTAGACATAGCTGACCGAGCCCAGATGCTCGGCGACGTCGGCCTTCACCGGAATGTCGCAGTCGCCCTCGCCGGCCTCGAAGAAATGCTCCGGCCTGACGCCGAGCACGACCTCCGCGCCGGGCGCCGGCAAGGGGCCGCAGAGCGGCTTGCGCAGCCTAGCGCCGCCATGATTGACGAGCTCGACGGTCGCGGCGCTGTTGGACAAATCGACGACCTTCGCCGCGATGAAATTCATCTTCGGGGAACCGATGAAACCGGCGACGAAACGGTTAGCCGGATCGTCGTAAAGGTCGAGCGGGGCGCCGATCTGCTCGACATTGCCGGCCTTGAGCACGACGATGCGGTCGGCCAGCGTCATCGCCTCGGTCTGGTCGTGCGTCACATAGATCATGGTGACGCCGAGCTCCTTGTGCAGGCGCGAGATCTCGACCCGCATCTGCACCCGCAGCTCGGCGTCGAGATTCGAAAGCGGCTCGTCGAACAGGAAGACCTTCGGCTCGCGCACGATGGCGCGGCCGATGGCGACGCGCTGGCGCTGGCCGCCGGACAATTGCTTCGGCCGACGCTGCATCAGCTCGTCTATGCAAAGAATTTCGGCGGCGCGCTTGACCCGCCGTTCGGTGTCGGCCTTCGGATTGCCGTTCATGCGCAGGCCGAAGCTCAGATTCTGCTCCACCGTCATGTGCGGATAGAGCGCGTAAGACTGGAACACCATGGCGATGCCGCGGTCGGCCGGCTCGACATCGTTGACCACCTTGCCGCCGATGGCGATCTCGCCGCCGCTGATGTCCTCCAGCCCGGCGACCATGCGAAGAAGCGTGGACTTGCCGCATCCCGACGGGCCGACGAAGACGACGAACTCCCCGTCGGCAATGTCGATATTGGCGCCATGGACGACCTCGAAGGTGCCGAAACGCTTGACGACATTGGTGAGGGTGACGGCCGCCATCTCGTTCCTATCCTATTTGACCGCGCCGGCGGCGATGCCGGCGATGAAATGGCGCTGCAGCAGCACGAAGACGATCAGCATCGGCACGGTCAGCATGACGGCGCCGGCCATGATGCCGCCCCAGGACACCTTGGTCAGGCCGATCAGGGTGCCGAGCGCCACCGGCGCCGTCATCGCGCCGGGTTGGCTGTTGATCAAAAGCGGCCAGAGATAGTTGTTCCACGAGGCGAGGAAGAGGATGATGGCGAGGGCCGCCAGCATCGGCCGCGCCAAGGGCAGCGCCACGAACAGGAAGATGCGCCATTCCTTCACGCCTTCGACCCTCGCCGCGTCGAACAGCTCGGCCGGCATCATCGAAAAGGCCTGGCGCATGAAGAGCACGCCGAGCGAATTGAACAGCGGCGGCACGATCAGCGCGATCCAGGTGTTGGCGAGCTGGAAGTCGCGCGCCACCATGATGAATTGCGGGATCAGCACCACGGCGTAGGGAAGCGTGATGGTGCCGAAGATGATCGCCACCACCACGCCCTTGCCGAGGAAGTCGTAGCGCGCCAGCGCCCAGCCGGCCATCGAGGTCAGCAGCACCGAGAGAAAGGTGTAGGTCACCGCCACCGAGACCGAGATGCCGATCGCGCCGACGAAATTGGTGTCGCGCTGCAGATTGTTGAAATTGTCGAGGAAGCTGTCATGCGGCAGAAGCTCGATGCCGGGGCTGAAGATGCCGTTGTCGGGCATGGTGGAGAACACCACCATCATCCACAGCGGGAACAGCCAGATCAGCGCCAGCGGCGTCAGGACGAGATGCAGCAGGATGCTGCGTCCAAGCCGCCTTTGCGAGCGCGAGGTCATTTCGGCTCCCTCGTCAGCCAGAGCTGCACCAAAGTGATGGCGATGGCGAGGCCCGCCATGGTGTAGGCGATCGCCGAGGCATAGCCGAAATTGAGCGAGCGGAAGCCCTGGCGGTAAAGCAGGAGGCCAAGGGTTTCGGTGCCGCCGCCCGGCCCGCCGCGTTCGGTGATCAGGAAGGGCTCGGTGAAGAGCTGCATGGTGCCGATGATCGACAGCACGGCGCAAAAGACGATGACCGGCTTCAACAGCGGCAGGGTGATGTAAAAGAACTGCTTCAGCTTGCTGACGCGGTCGAGCGTGGCGGCCTCGTAGACGTCATCGGGAATGGATTGCAGGCCGGCAAGAATGATGATGGCGTTGTAGCCGGCCCAGCGCCAGGTCACCGCGATCATGATCAGCGCCATGGCCGGCGTGACGTTGGAGAACCAGTCGATCTTCTCCAGGCCGACGCTGCTCAACAGCTTGTTGACGATGCCGAAATCGAGGCTGAACATCAGCCGGAACACCGCCGAATAGGCGACCTCGCCGACCACGACGGGGGCGAAGAACGCAAAGCGGTAGAGGCCGCGCGCCTTGAGCAGCGGCGAATTCAAAAGCACCGCCATCACGACCGCCAGCGAGATCATCACCGGAACCTGGATGACGAGGATAAGCAGCGTGTTCTTCAGCGCGTTGAAGAAGGCGGGATCGCCGATCAGGCGGCCCCAGTTGAAGGTCGGCGCGAAGCGCCACGGCACGGTGCGGGTCGCCTGGAAGGAGATCAGGAAGGAGCTGATGATCGGCCAGATCCAAAAGATGGCGAAGATCAGGAGATAAGGCGTGAGGAAGCGATAGGCGGTGGCGTTGCGGTAGCGCATCGTGTTCCTCCTCCTTCCAGTTTCGGGTCGCGCCTTCCTAGCGGGCGCGGTCTTGATCATGTGTTGAATTGCTGGAGCAGTGCCAATGGTCGATGCAGGCGCTGCCCTGTCTTGCCTTCTCCCCTTGTGGGAGAAGGTGGCCGCGAAGCGGCCGGATGAGGGGTGTTCCAGCTTGGCAACGACGGCAATCCGTCCAACACCCCTCATCCGTCTTGGCGCTAGGCGCCAATCCACCTTCTCCCACAAGGGGAGAAGGAAAAGCGACGCTCACTTGACCGGCAGGCCGGTCGCAGAGGCGATCTGGCTTGCGGCGTCGTCGAGCGCGGCCTTGGCATCGGGATAGCCGCCGGCAAGATACTTGGTCTGCACGGCCCGCACGATGATCTCGGCATCGCTCTGGAACTGCGTGCCGCGGCTCGGCACGACCTTCGGCAGCGTGGCGAGGATATCCTTCCAGACCGCCTGGCCGCCCCAATAGGGCTGGCCCTGCGCGACGTAAGGATCGTCGAGCGCGGAAATCAGCGACGGCACCAGGCCGAAATCCTTCAGCATGGTGATCTGGCCTTCATTGGTCTCCAGCGTGTATTTCAGATAGGCGTAGGCCGCTTCCTTGTTCTTGCTGGCCGAGGTGATGGCCAAAGAGGAGCCGCCGAGATTGGCGGCGCGCGGGCCGTCGGCGGTCAGGCTCGGCATCAGGTAGACGCCCCATTTGCCGCTCTCCTTCGGCGATTCGGTGCGGATGGTGCCCTCATACCAGCCGCCATAGACCTGGGTGGCGACCGTGCCGGCGGTGTTGTTGGTGATCTTGGTCGACCAGTCGGCGGAAGAAACGATGCCGGCGTCCTTCATTTCCTTGACCTTGGTCATGGCGTCGACGCATTTCGGCTGGTTGACCGTGATCGACTGGCCGTCCTCGGCGAAATAGGCGCAGCCCTGCTCGTTGGAGATCATGCGGAAGAATTCGGTATCGCCGTTGAAGTCGGCGTTGGTCATTGTGACGCCGGGGTTGGCGGCCTGGATCTTCTTGCCGGCGGCGATGAAATCATCCCAGGTCTTGATCGATGCGGGGTCGACGCCGGCCTTCTCGTAGAAGTCGCGTCGGTAGAAGACGGCGACCGGGCCGGAATCCCAGGGCATGGCATAGGCCTTGTCGCCGACTTCGAGCTCGGTGCGCTTGAAATCGGGGAATTTCTTCTGGTCTTCCGCGCTGTAACCCAGCGTGTGCAGGTCGACGAAGCAGTCCGGGAACTGGCTCCAATAGTTCTCGGCCTCGCCGTTCTCGATCGAGACGATGTCGGGCAGGCCGACGCCACCGGCGGCGCAGCCGGCGATCGACTTGTCATAGGTCGGCTGGTTGCCGAGGTCCTGAACGGTGACCTTGATGTCGGGGTACTTCTTGTTGAAGCCCTCGACGGTGGCCTTCAGCGACGAAGCGGCGATGTTCCAGCTCCAGATCGTCAGTTCGCCCGATTGCGCCAAAGCGGGGCCGGAGCCCAGGGCAAGCAAAAGCGCGGCGCAGGTCAGTGTGGTGCGCATTGAAATCCTCCCATTTCGTTTGCTCTCTCACCGTGAGCCTGGCTAGATTATGCGGCGCGGAAGGCTTGTCCCCGACAAAGGGAATAAGAAATTGGCGGAAAGTAAGATGCCGGAGCGTCCGTTCTACCAGCCAGGCGCGAGCAGCGTCGAAGGTCTGCCGCTGGCCTTGCAGATGTTCCACAACCAGCCGTTGGTGATGCTGAAGCCGCATTGGCACGCCCAGGTCGAGGTCAACTTCATCGTGCGCGGCAGCGTGCACTACCGCATGGCCGAGCATGAGATCGCGCTCTCGGCCGGCGACATGTGCCTGTTCTGGGGCGGGCTGCCGCACCAGATGGATGATCTCACCGATGACGCGATCTATGCCGGCGCGCATCTGCCGCTGGTGCATTTCTTCAGGCTGCATCTGCCGGCCGATGTCCGGCACCGGCTGATGACGGGTGCGACGCTGGTGACGAATGCCACCGACCAGTCCGACAACGACAATTTCAAGCGCTGGAACGAGTATGCGCGCTCGGGCGATGCGGCCAAGGCCGAACACGCCGTCAACGAGCTGCTCTTGCGGTTGGAGCGGGTGCGCTTCGAGCCGTACCGGCTGGTGCCGGCAACAGCGTCCGGACACGGGGCCGGCAGCGCCTTCGACCAGCAGTCCTCGCGCAATGTCGGGCGCATGTGCGATTTCATCGCCGAGAATTTCCTCTACGACATCGACTGCGTGAACATCGCGGCGGCGGCCGACATCCATCCGAAATACGCCATGAGCCTGTTCAAGAAATCGACCGGCATGACGCTCAACGAATATGTCAATCTGCTGCGGCTGAGCTATGCCCAGGCGCTTTTGATGCATGAGGGCGCCAATG
This sequence comes from Mesorhizobium sp. M1A.F.Ca.IN.022.07.1.1, assembly GCF_003997575.1. NCBI lineage: Bacteria > Pseudomonadati > Pseudomonadota > Alphaproteobacteria > Hyphomicrobiales > Phyllobacteriaceae > Mesorhizobium > Mesorhizobium sp. M1A.F.Ca.IN.022.07.1.1. Next base: position 11,653 of record NZ_RZST01000082.1, on the reverse strand, counting down.
TGCTGAAGGTCGCCATGGACTCGGGCTTCGGCTCGCTCAGCGCCTTCAACAAGTCGTTCCGCAAGCTTGCCGGCATGTCGCCCTCCGATTTCCGCAGGGCGGGCGTGCGCTGAAGCCTGCCCGTCAGGCGGCGGGCTCCCTCACCGCGGGGAAGTCGACGATGACGGCGAGCCCTGGATGATTGTCCTCCAGCGTGATTGACGCGCCATGCAGGTCGGCGACCGCCTTGACGAGGCTCAAGCCAAGGCCGCTGCCCGGCGTCGTGCGGCTGGAATCCAGCCGGTAAAGCCGCTGAAAGACCTTTTCGCGCTCGCCGGCCGGAATGCCGGGTCCATCGTCGCGGACATGGACGAGGACACGGTCGCCCTGCGTTGTCACCGACAGCTCGATCGCTGTGCGCGGTGGACAATGCCTGAGCGCGTTCTCGACCAGGTTGGCGAGCATCTGCATCAGCAGGTCGCGGTCACCGTGGACGTACCATTTCGTCTCCGGAACGAGGTCTGTCGACAAGGACTTCCCGTCATCCTCGGCGACGTCGGCATAGACCTCGCCGATGGTGTCGACGACACTGCCGACGTCGAGATCGACGAAGCGCGCCCTGCGCGCGCCGGCCTCGATCTGGGCGATGCGCAGCAGCGCATCGAAGGTGTCGTTGATCTGCCGGCTTTCGCTGCGCGCATCGGCCAGCTCGGCCGAAACGGTCTCGCCGGAGGCGGTCTTGTCGGCGGCCTGCTCCAGGATCATCTGCAGGCGGTTGAGCGGCGTCTTCAGGTCGTGCGCGATGTTGGCGCTCACCTCCCGCATGCCGTCGACCAGGCCCGACAAGCGGTCGAGGGCTGCGTTCACCTGGGTGGACACGGCGTCGATGTCGTCGCCACTGCCGGTCAACGGGATGCGCGCGTCGAGCCGTCCGTGCGAGACGTCGACCATGGTGGCGGCAATGCCGTCGAGCCGCCGCTGGACGCGCGAGGCGAGCAGGGCGCCGCCGGCAATGGCGAGCCCGGTGATGACCAGCGTGCCCCAGCCGAAGCTCATCAGCACGATGGTCTTCAGCTCGTCCGTCTCGGCAAGCGAGAAGGCAACCGTCAGATTGTTGCCGCCGACCTCGCCGGTATAGGCGCGGTACATCGTGTCGGGCGGCACCCCCGGCAATCTGGCGGCGAACATCGAGAAACCGTCGGGCAGGCCGGAGGCGGTGAAATTGCCTGCCAGACGGTTGCCGGCGGGGTCGGTCAGCGAGAAAAGCTGGTCCTTGTCGGGGCTGAGGTCGGCGTTGTTGTTGACCGAGGCGACAAGATCCTCCTTGTCGTTGGCTGCATAGGTCAGGGCAACGACCGAATAGGTCTCCTTGATGGACTTATCGAGCCGCCTCGTCAGATCGGCGCTCATCAGCTGATAGACGACCGCGCCGGACAGGATGAAGGCGAGCACGAAAAGGAAGGCAAAGGTCAGTGCCAGGCGGAACGGCGTGCTGCGCAGCAGGCTGGGGCGTGCCTCCTTCATCGTTTCAGGCGGGGCTCGGCCAGAACAGCCATAGCAGGGCCAGGGCCGCCACGATCCAGACGGCAATCATGAAGATCAGACCGGTCAGGCTGACCGGTCTGGTGCTGCGCGTGGCGGTGTCGCGGAATTCCCGCATGAGCCCGGCCGGAACCAGCTTTACCGCAAGCAGGATGCCGAGCGGAACGATCACAAGATCGTCCAGATAGCCGATGATCGGAATGAAATCCGGAATGAGGTCGACGGGGCTCAGCGCATAGGCTGCGACCGCACCGGCCACGACCTTCGCGTACCAGGGGACGCGCGGATCGCGGGCGGCAAGCCAGAGCGCCACGACGTCGCGCTTCATGCGAAGCGCCCATTGCCTTGCGGAGTCCAGCATCGCCATGTCGCTTATATACGGACAGCCGGCCGGAGGCGCGAGATGCGATCAGGCATGGATCGTCAACCCTGCGCGTGCAGGCTGTAGCCGGTGTTGCGCACGGTATGGATGAGCGGCACGTCGAACGGCCTGTCGACCTTGGCCCTGAGCCGGCTGATATGGGTTTCGACGACGCTGGTCTTGGGGTCGAAATGGAAGTCCCAGACGCGCTCCAGAAGCATGGTGCGGGTAATCACCCGGCCCTCGCCGCGCATCAGCACTTCGAGCAGGCTGAACTCCCGGGGCTGCAGGTCGATGGTCCTGCCCTGCCTGGTCACGCGCCGCATGATCAGGTCCATTTCGAGGTCGGCAACACGAAGGCTGGTCTTCTGCTCCTGCGCCGCCGGCCTCCGGCCGAGCGCGTTGATGCGGGCAAGCAGTTCGGAAAAGGCGAAGGGCTTGACCAGATAGTCGTCGCCGCCGGCCTCCAGCCCTTCCACCCGGTCGTCGACGCCGCCGATCGAGGTCAGGAATATCGCCGGCGTCTTGATGCCCGCCGCTCGCACCGCCTTGATCATCGACAGGCCGTCGAGACCGGGGACCATACGGTCGGCAACGATGACGTCATAGGCATTGCGGGTTGCCGCGGCGAGCGCTTCGTGGCCATTGCGCAGGAGATCGCAGGCGTGCCCGGCCTTGCTCAGTCCCCTGACGATGTAGTCGGCAGTCCTTGGGTCATCCTCAACCAGCAGCAGTCGCATCTTGGCCTATCGTCCGGTGTCGAGTTCAAGCGGCACGGTAGCATCGGCGAGGCCCCATTCCCACAAGCCGGACTTACGCAGGCCTGTCCGGATCCTTACAAATTCGTAAGAATGATCGAAAATAATGGGAAGACCTCGCCGCCGGGCGCGAGAAAGGTTAGGGGAGCGCTGGCCCGGCCGGAGTGACTCAAATCGAATGGCTTACACATCGCTCAAGTCAGCGCCAAAGGCCTTCGACCAGCACAAGCGCCTGATCGTCGTCCAGGTCGCCGCAGTGACGGCCATCGTCTTGCTGCTGTTTGCCAAGCCGTTCCTCAGCGAGGGCTCGAGCGGACACGAGCTGATGGAGACGGCCGGCTTCGGCTTCGTGCTCGTCTGCTTTCTCGGCCGGCTGTGGAGCATTCTTTATGTCGGCGGCAGGAAGAACGACGAGCTGGTCGTCTCCGGTCCGTTCTCGATGAGCCGCAATCCGCTCTATTTCTTCTCGATCATCGGAGCGGTGGGTATCGGGCTGATGTTCGGATCGGTGCTGGCCGGGGCGATGCTTGGGCTTGCAAGCTTCCTCGTCTTCCGGTTCACCGCCGGACGGGAGGCCGAGTTCCTGTCCGGCAAATTCGGCGCCGCCTACACGGCTTATGCCGAGCGGACGCCGCGTTTCTGGCCGAATCCGATGCTCTACCGCGATGAGGCCCAATGGGTCTTTTCCACCAGCGCGCTGAAAAGCACGTTCCGGGACGGTCTATATTTTCTGGCCTTCTTTCCGCTTATCGAGGCGGTCGAGCATTTTCGTATGATCGGCATGCTGCCGACCTTGTTCACAATCTACTGATTGCGATTGGGCGCTTTAAAAAGCCCGGCGATTGCACCCAAAAGAAGTCAGGGGCAATGCCTTGAGTCCGAGCTGGCGAAGCATATACCTGTTTATGACTTGGGCTGTTGGGCTGCGTGATGGCAATTCGCACATTGAAACACGATACGCTCGGACGGTTGTCGGTGTTTGAACTCGACGCGTTGCGGGAAGCTTTCAAGCGATCGGTTCGCGAGAACAACGTCACGGAAATCCAGTGGGCCGAGCACGCCGAGCTTTTCGTCAAAAGCGCGATCGGCGAGGAAAGTCGCACACTGCGAGTCTAAAGCGCGGCGCGTTTCGCCCGCGCCACCCATCAGGCCGGCTTAGCCTTTGTCTCCGCCGCGCGTGCCGCGCCTCGTGCTTTCCCAAAGGATCGCCAGGCAGCCGATCAGGATCAGGGCGCCGCCGACGACCGGCGGCAGCGCCAGAAGCTTCACGGCGCCGGCGACCAAAGCGATCAGAAGCAGTGCCAGAAGCGCAAGGCTGCCGTCGTCGACGAACATGCCGACGAGCTCCTTCAGGACGAGGCGGACGATTTTCATCGGGCAATTCCCTTCGAGCGGTCACCATTTCCGGGGCAACGGCAAACCGCTCTGTTTCTTCCTTGATCGCAATTCCGCACGGGAAACCGCTTCACGCTTTTCCTGGAATTGCTTTGGCAGCAGCCGCGTAGACGTTGCGCAGCCAGCGCACCATGGCGAAGGATGCCGCGGCGATGACGACGAAGATGGCAAGCAGCGCAAAATCCTCGCCCGGCCATTCGGCGCCGAGGCCTTCGCCTGTCCAGAACACGCCGAAACTGGTCAGCATCAGGCCGACCACGAATTTGAGCGCATTTTCCGGCACCCGCGCCAGCGGCCGGTGCATGGCGAGGCCGATCAGCATCACAAGCACGAATGCGGCCAGCGCTCCGAGACCGGCATAGAGCGTCTGGCCATGCGCGGTCCCGACCGCAATAACGATGAACACCACCTCGACTCCTTCGAGCAGCACCGCCTTGAAGGCCGCCACGCCGGCCAGATAGCCGGCGCGACGATCGTTGGCGTAGCGGGTCAGCGCGTCGGTTTCCCTGGAAAAGGCTGCCTCTTCGTCGCGGAGCGCGATGATCCCGGCGCTGCGCAGGATCGCCTTGCGCAGCCAGCGCATGCCGAACAGGATAAGAAGCACGCCGACCACGAATTGCAGGAGCGTGATCGGGATCAGCTGCAGCAGCGGTCCGAAAGCCAGCACCAGCGCCGCCAGCACGGCGAGCGCCGAGACGGCGCCTGTCAGCGCCGGCCGCCAGCCGCGCGTCACGCCGACGGCCAGCACGATGGTGAAGGCTTCGACCACCTCGACAAAGGACGCCAGGAACGAAGCGGCCACGGTGGAGAGAACGGGCGTCAGGTCATGCATGAATGGCTACCGAGGTCCGTGTTTCGCCGCCCTTTTCGGAAGGCGGGGCCGGTTCAGCCTTGTTCAACAGGCGATGACGCACAAAGTATGGCGGATGGACAAATCAGCCGTCGCCGGCTGCACATTCTCGACCGCGGCGGCGAACTTGCGCCCGTGCGCAGGCCGGTGGCATAAGGCCATGCTCATCAGAGGAAGCGGCTTCAGATGACGTTATCGGTGAGAGACCTTCCCCTGCGCACGCCGATCGACGGCCGGCACCGGCAGATGATGATCGACGGTGAGTGGCGCGATGCGGTGAGCGGCCGGACTTTCGAGACGCGCAACCCCGCCACCGGCGCGGTGCTGGGCACCGTGCCGCTTGCGGATTCCAAGGACGTCGACCTGGCAGTGGCCGCCGCGCGGCGCGCCTTCGAGGGACCGTGGAGCCGCCTCAAGCCCTATGAGCGCCAGCTGCTGCTGTTGAAGATCGCCGATCTCATGGAACGGCATTGGGAAGAGTTGGCGCTTTCCGACACCACCGACATGGGCATGCCGATCACCCGCACTTTGGCCAACCGCAACCGCGTGCTCGGCATGCTGCGCTTCTATGCCGGCATGGCGACGTCGATCCACGGCCAGACGATCGGCAATTCGCTGCCCGGCGAGATCGTCTCCTACACGCGCAAGGAGCCGGTCGGCGTGGTCGGCGCGATCATTCCGTGGAATGCGCCCACCGCCGCCTCGATCTGGAAGATCGGCCCAGCCCTGGCCACCGGCTGCACCATCGTGCTGAAACCGTCGGAAGAGGCACCGCTGACGCCGCTTCTGATCGCCGACCTGATGCAGGAGGCCGGCGTGCCGCCGGGCGTCGTCAACGTCGTGACCGGCACGGGCGCGGAAGCCGGTGCGCCGCTCGCGGCGCATATGGATGTCGACAAGGTGGTCTTCACCGGCTCGACCGCCACCGGCCAGGCGATTCTGCGCGCCTCGGCCGCCAACATGAAGCGCGTGTCGCTGGAGCTAGGCGGCAAATCGCCGGTGATCGTGCTCGCCGATGCCGACATCGAGCGCGCCGTGCCGGTGGCGGCCATGTCGGTCTTCGCGAATTCCGGCCAGGTCTGCATCGCCGGCTCCCGGCTCTTCGTCGAACGGCCGATCTATGACGAATTCGTCGAACGCGTCGCGGCCTTCGCGGCAAAGCTGCGGATCGGCGACGGCGCCGACCCCGAGACCGAGATCGGACCGCTGATCTCGCCAAGACAGCTCGAGCGCGTGACGGGCTTCATCGCGGACGGCGCGCGCGAGGGCGCGCGGCTGGTGACAGGTGGTGAGCGCATCACCAAGGGCGCGCTGGCCGCAGGCAATTTCATGACGCCCGGCGTGTTTTCCGGCGTCACCGACGGCATGCGCATCGCGCGCGAGGAAATCTTCGGGCCGATCATCTCGGCGCTGCCCTTCGACACGCTGGACGAAGCGGTGCGGCGCGGCAACGACACGCCCTACGGTCTCGGCGCCGGCGTGTTCACCAAGGATGTCGGCAAGGCGCACCAGCTCGCCAACCGGCTGCGCGCCGGCTCGGTCTGGGTCAACACCTATCACGCGATCGACCCGGCCGTGCCGTTCGGAGGCTACAAGATGAGCGGTTACGGCCGCGAGGGCGGCGCCGAGCATCTCGACGAATATCTCAACACCAAGGGCGTCTGGATCCGGATCGATTGACGGTCTGTATCCGGTCGCGTTTCGTTGAATAGCCGCACGGCTTCAACTATTTGCGTTGCATTGCGCAATTCCGCGGCGGAACGCCGTCGCACGTTTTCCTGGTATTGCGCTGGAGCAACACAAGAACACGAGCGGTTCAGCGGGCCGCCCGACGCGGAACGGAGCGCATGAAGAAGATCGGATTTCTGTCGTTCGGGCACTGGTCGCCCGCCCCGCAATCGGGCACGCGCTCGGGCGCCGACGCGTTGCTGCAGTCGATCGACCTTGCAGTCGCGGCCGAGGAGCTCGGCGCCGACGGCGCCTATTTCCGCGTCCACCATTTCGCCCGCCAGCTCGCCTCGCCGTTTCCGCTGCTTGCCGCGGCCGGCGCGAAGACCAAGCGTATCGAGCTCGGCACCGCCGTCATCGACATGCGCTACGAGAACCCGCTCTACATGGCCGAAGATGCGGGTGCGGCCGACCTCATCGCCGGCGGCCGGCTGCAGCTCGGTATCAGCCGCGGCTCGCCCGAGCAGGTGATCGATGGCTGGCGCTATTTCGGCTACGTGCCGGAAGAGGGCAAGACCGATGCCGACATGGCGCGCCGCCACGCCGAGATCCTCCTCGATCTGTTGCGCGGCGAAGGCTTCGCCCAGCCCAATCCGCGGCCGATGTTTCCCAATCCCCCTGGGCTGCTCAGGCTCGAGCCGTTCTCGGCCGGCCTGCGCGAACGCATCTGGTGGGGCGCGGCCACCAACGCCACCGCCGAATGGGCGGCCAAGCTCGGCATGAACCTGCAGAGCTCGACGCTGAAATTCGACGAGGGCGGCCAGCCGCTGCACATCCAGCAGGCTGAGCAGATAAGAGCCTTCCGCGCAGCCTGGAAGGAAGCCGGCCATGCGCGCGAGCCGCGCGTGTCGGTGAGCCGCAGCATCTTCGCCTTGGTCAACGACATGGACCGCGCCTATTTCGGCGGCAGCGAGGGCGAGGATCATTTTGGCTATATCGAGCCGGAAAAGCGCGCCGTTTTCGGCCGTACCTACGCCGCCGAGCCGGATCTGCTGGTTGAGCAGCTCAGGCAAGACGAGGCGATCGCCGAGGCCGACACGCTGCTTCTCACCGTGCCCAACCAGCTCGGCGTCGACTACAACGCCCATGTCATCGAGGCGATCCTGAAGCACGTCGCGCCGGCACTCGGCTGGCGGTGATCAATCGAGCGATTCGACGGCCGCGAGGCGAGACCAAACTCGATTTCGGGGCCATGATCGAATCGGCGCACCCGATGCTTTGAGGCACTGCCACCGGCAATCAGCTCGCTGCGCCAGTGTACCGCTCGCGCACGATCCGGGTGATGTGGACCACGTTCAGGCCGATGAAGAAGACGTTCCATGCCACGACGTTCAACATCGGGACGGGCTGGCAGTAGAAGTATACTGCCAGGCAGGTTGCCGCCGTCAGGGTGAGCATTCGCAGGCGCAGCATGTCCATTGTGAAGTAGGCAATCACGTAAAGAATGTTCGCCGCGTTGATGAGCAGTTCCATGAGAGTTCCCATGTGGTGGGGCGTGCAGGAAGGGGCGGTGCCCGGTTGAAACGCCGGGCACCGCCTGCCGTCAGTCGCCGCCAAATTCGGTCTTGAAGGTTTCGAAGTCGATCTGCAGGCCATTCAGCACGGCGCTCCAGTGCCGGACGTAGCCGGCATGGGCCACGGCTTCGGCGACCTCCTCGTCGGTGGCGCCGCGGTCCTTGGCCATCTTGGTTTCCAGCCAGATGCAGTAACGGCACGGAATCTGCGCCGCCACCGCGACGTTGATGAGCGACTTTACCTTCGGTTCGAGAGCGTTGTTCTTGGGTTGAAGCTCGAGACCCTTGAACATCGCCCAAGCGCCGGCGACTGCCGACTTTGGATAGGCCTTGATATGGCTCGGCACGATGCCGAGCGTCGCCTCGATTTCCTTGTAGGTCTGCTCGGCCGCCGGCAGTTCCTGCGCAACGGCGAGCGGTGCGGCAAGTACGGTAGCGATGGCGAAGCCTATGCCTGTGAGAATGTTTTTCATGATCAGTCTCCTGTTTGTTGGGATCGAAGGGATTGCCGCCCGCCCCGCGCCCCCTTTGCGCCGCGAGGCCGGAAGTCGTCCGCTGCGACCGACCGGTGTTAGCTTTCGAAGGTCAGAGCCGGGCCTCGAGGACCAAGTTGAACGGCGTCTCGAAGGCACGACGGAAACGGGTGAACCCGGCCTTGCGGAACACTTCCGCCAGCCGTGCCTCGCCGGCCTGGGCGCCCAGCACGAGGCGGCCGCCGTCCGAAATAGCGTGGGCGCAGCAGATGGTGGTGGAGGCCGCGTAATACATTCTCGCCACCGGCGAGATGTTGTCCTCGACCCGGTCATTGGCGAAAGGCTCGACCAGCATCACCGTCCCGTCCGGCGCCAGCGCCTTTGATGCATGCACTGCCGCGGCGACAGGATCGCCCATGTCATGCAGGGCATCAAAGAAGCAGATCAGATCGTAGCCGCTGCCCGGGTAGTCGTCGGCCCGCGCCTTTTCGAACGCCACGCGCCCTTCCAAGCTCTGCTTGGCGGCGCCGCGACGGGCCTCCACCAGCGAGTCTTCGTGATTGTCGAAGCCATGGAAGCGGGAAGCCGGAAAGGCCTTTGCCATGAGCGCCGTCGAATGGCCGTGGCCGCACCCGATGTCGGCAACAAGCGCACCAGTCCTGAGCTTCTCGACGACGCCCTCCAGGGATGGCAGCCATTCGCTCACGAGACTGGCCTTGTAGCCGTTCCGGTAAAAGGCGGCCACGCCGCAGGCCAGGCGTCCGTCATGATCTCCCCAGGCGATGCCCTTGCCGGTGCGGAAAGCCTCTACGGCCTTCTCTTCGTCGGCCCACATCGAAGCGGGCACCGCCCAAGCGTTGGGAATGAAGACGGCGCTGTCCTCGTCGGCGAGCACGACTTCCTGTTCGGGTGTCAACTCGTAGGTGTCGCTGACCGGGTGGTAGACGATATAGCCGCCCGCCACTTGGGAATTGAGCCATTCGCGTACGTAACGTTCGGCACAGACGGCCCGCCCCGCGAGCGCGCGGGCACTGAGGGGTCCGAGGCCCGCCATGGCCTTGTAAAGACCGAGACGGTGGCCGAGGCTGATCATGACTCCGCCGTAGCCGGCCGAAATATCACCGATCGCTCGCGCGACGAGCGCATCGAGTTTTGCCGGATCGATCTTATGGTTGTGGGTATGCTCCATGTCCAAGTCTCCTGTCCAAGCGCTCGGGCAATCCCGAGGCAGCGGCTGAATCGCAGGAACAGGGAAGAAACGGGAGAGCACGACTCTCCAGAATCGGGCCATTTGTGCCACTGGCCCGTCGTCAGGAGAGAAACTGGCGGCCGCGCGCGCCGGGCGCTATGGTTGCGGCACCTGCGACATGGATTAGCCGACATGCATCGTCACTTCACCACTGCCGCATCCGAGCCGCTTCACGTGAGTCTGGTGGCCATTCCAGAGGCCGTGGTGTCCACGTTGTCGGGCATCTTCGACGTGATGAATGCCTTCAAAATAATGCCGCTGCCGGGCAGCGAGCCGCGCCAGGCTCCGCCCTTCGAGATTGAGATCGTCGGCCTAGAAACGGGCGCTCTGGAACTGGCCAGCCGCGTGCCGGTCATGGTTCAGCGAAGTGTGGCGGAGGTGGATATGACCGACATCGTCATTGTTCCTTCGATCCTGCTTGGGCCGAACGGCTGGCGAAAGGACCTGCATCCGGAACTGATCGAGTGGTTCCGCGCCATGCATGCCCGCGGCGCGCTCTTGTGCTCGGCGTGCTCAGGCATCTTCCTGCTTGCCGAAACCGGTCTGTTCGATGGCGTGGACGCGACCGTGCATTATGGCTACGCCGGCGACTTCGGCCGGACGTTTCCACAGGTGCCTATCCACCCGGATCGTGTGCTGGTGGTGTCGGGCAAGCGAGAGGAGCTCATCTCCTCGGGTGCTTCCATGACCTGGCATGATCTGGTGTTGTACCTGATCGCCCGACACGCCGGCGCGACCGCAGCCCAGGCCGTGGCGCGCTCATTCGCGCTGCAGTGGCATCAGGACGGTCTTGCGCCCTACATCATCTTTGAGGGCCGCAAGGATCATGGCGATCTTGCCGTTCAGGCGGCGCAGGACTTGATCGCCACCCGATTTTCGGTCGCCAATCCCATAGAAGAGATGATCCGCTGCGCCCAGCTCACGGAGCGCACCTTCAAACGCCGTTTCACGAGTGCGACCGGCCTGAGCCCGATCGCCTATGTACAGCGCTTGAGGATCGAGGACGCCAAGCGCCGACTGGAGCGCACCGACGCGTCAATCGACGACGTCAGCTGGCACGTCGGGTACGAAGAGCCTGCGTTCTTCCGTCGCTTGTTCAAACGTGTGACGGGGCTGGCGCCCGGCGCATACCGCAAGCGGTTCAAGATCCCCGCCTATGCGCAAAGGCATTTGCCCGACGAGAGCGTCGAACTCCGGCTGGGAAATAGCCAGCGGCAGACCTAAGCCGGGCCGACGCTGCGATATCCGCCCGGCAGGCCGCTCGGGTACGCTTCCTCCGCGAGCGTGTTGACATCCGACGAAGACAAGCAGTAGTTTTTTGGCGTAATCGGTTACGTAACCGATTACGCCCATTCAGGAGGAGGAAAGCATGAGCAAGGTTTCAAGTACCCGCGGGCTCGACCTGGGATCGTTCTCGCGTCGTCGGTTCCTCAAGACAAGCGCGCTGGCGGCCGGCGCGCTTGCGCTGCCGTTCGGTTCGGCGTTTGCGGCCGACAAGCCGAAGGCAGGCCTGGTCATGAAGTCTTTGGCCAACGAGTTCTTCAAGCAGATGCAGGCCGGCGCGGAGGACTATGCGGCCAAGAACAAGGACAAGTTCGATTTCGCCGCCGTCGGCATGAAGGACGAGCGCGATTTCGCCGCGCAAGTCGATGCGATCGAGAACTTCATCACCCAGAACTACAACATCATCGTCGTGGCGCCGGCCGATTCGAAGGCGATGGTCACGCCGATCGCCAAGGCGCTGAAGGCCGGCATCAAGGTCATCAACATCGACGTCGCGCTCGACGATGAGGCCAAGAACTGT
>NZ_RZST01000081.1:0-18830 GCF_003997575.1 Mesorhizobium sp. M1A.F.Ca.IN.022.07.1.1 | reverse complement strand
TGCCGAGCTGCAGCGGCACGACGAAGTTCATCAGCCCGATGACGAAGGGCATCGCGGCGAAGAAGATCATGATCGTGCCGCTGCAGCTCGGCATCCGCGACGTCGCCTTTCCGACGCTGAATTCGGTGAGTTTCTGGCTGACGGCGACCGGCGCGCTCCTGGTCAACATCTCGCTCGTCGTCGGCGAGTTCGCCCGCACCGGCTGGCTGCCCTATGCGCCGCTGTCGGAGACGACCTACTCGCCGGGCGTCGGCGTCGACTATTATCTCTGGTCGATCCAGATCTCCGGCGTCGGCACGCTGCTCACCGGCGTCAACCTGGCGACCACCATCCTCAAGATGCGCGCGCCGGGCATGGGCTATCTGCGCATGCCGATGTTCTGCTGGACATCGCTCGCCTCCAACCTGCTGATCGTCGCGGCCTTCCCGATCCTCACCGCCACGCTCGCCATGCTGACGCTCGACCGCTACCTCGGCTTCCATTTCTTCACCAACGAAGCCGGCGGCAACCAGATGATGTTCATGAACCTGATCTGGGCATGGGGCCATCCGGAGGTCTACATCCTGGTGCTGCCCGCCTTCGGCATCTATTCCGAGATCTTCTCGACCTTCTCGTCGAAGCCGCTGTTCGGCTACCGGTCGATGGTCGCGGCGACGCTGTTCATCTGCATCGTCTCCTTCATGGTCTGGCTGCACCACTTCTTCACCATGGGCGCCGGGGCCGACGTCAATGCCGCCTTCGGCATAGCCACCTCGGTCATCGCCGTCGGCACCGGGGTCAAGATCTACAACTGGCTCTTCACCATGTATGGCGGGCGCGTGCGCTTCGACACGCCGATGCTGTGGGCGCTGGGCTTCGTCACCACCTTCATCATCGGCGGCATGACCGGCGTGCTGCTCGCCGTTCCGCCGGCCGACTTCATGCTGCACAATTCGCTCTTCCTGGTGGCGCATTTCCACAATGTGATCATCTCTGGCGTGCTGTTCGCCGCCTTCGCCGGCTTCACCTACTGGTTCCCGAAAGCCTTCGGCTTCCGGCTGCATGAGGGCTGGGGCAAGGCCGCGTTCTGGTTCACCCTTGCCGGCTACGTGCTGGTCTTCGTGCCGCTCTATATCGTCGGCCTGCTCGGCATGACCCGCCGTCTCCAGCATATCGACATGGACCTGTGGACGCCGTGGCTGGTCGTGGCGGCCTTCGGCATAGCGGTGATGATCGTCGGCGCCGCCTGCCAGGTCGCGCAGCTCGTCGTCTCGATCAGGCATCGCGACGAATTGCGCGACGAAACGGGCGACCCTTGGGACGGCCGCTCGCTGGAATGGTCGACATCCTCCCCGCCGCCCTTCTTCAACTACGCGCGGCTGCCGCATGTCGAGAACGAGGAACCCTACTGGACCATCAAGCAGCGGGCGATGGAGGAGCAAAGGCCCGGCGAGGACGAAAGCTATGAGCCGATCGAAATGCCGCGCAACAGCCCGACCGGCTTCGTCACCGCCTTCTTCAGCACGCTGATCGGCTTCGCCCTGATCTGGCACATCTGGTGGCTGGCGATCGTAGGCTTCATCGGCGCCTATATCACTTTCGTCGTCTTCGCCTGGCGAGAGCACGGCGACTACGAAGTCTCCGCGGAGGAAGTCGAGCGCATAGACCGCGACGGCAGGGCCGCACAGCTTGCCTGGCTGCGCAGACGGGAGCGCGTGGCATGAGCGACATCACGGCCGGCAGCGCGGCGCGCGATCCCTACTGGGTTGGACGGTCCGGCGGGCATGGCCATGGGGGACACGGTCATGGGGGTCACGGCCATGCGGGACACGGCCATGGCCCGCTCTCGGCGACCGGCCACGGCCAGGGCGGCCCGGCCTCGAAGTTCGTCACCGTGGCCTACGGCTTCTGGATCTTCCTCCTGTCCGACATCATCATGTTCTCGGCTTTCTTCGCGGCTTATGCGGTCCTGTCGACGGCGACCGCCGGCGGGCCATCCGGTAAGGAGCTGTTCGAGCTGCCGCGCGTTGCGGCGCAAACGGGGCTGCTGCTCACATCGAGCTTCACCGGCGGGCTGGCGACGCTCGCGACGCATCGCCGGTCGATGGCCGCCACGCAGTTCTGGCTTCTGGTCACCGGCCTGCTCGGTGCCGCCTTCCTGTTCCTCGAGGTGCAGGAATTCGCGGTGATGGCGAGCGAGCAGGCAGGCCCTTCGCGCAGCGCCTTCCTGTCAGCCTTCTTCGCCCTTGTCGGCTGCCACGGCACCCATGTCGGGCTCGGCCTGCTCTGGCTCGGCACCATGATGGCGCAGCTCTGGGTGAAGGGCTTCCGGCCGGAGATACTGCGCCGGCTCCATTGCTTCGGCCTGTTCTGGCACGCGCTCGACATTATCTGGGTCGCCATCTTCACCCTGGTCTATCTCTTGGGAGCGTCGCCATGAGCGACATCGACAGCCGGACCGACGAGGAACTCGACCGCCGCGATTCGGCGCCGGGCGAGGAGCGCATCACCGAGCACGAACTGGCGGGAGGGCTGTCGGGCTACCTGCTCGGCTTCGGCCTCGCGATCCTGCTGACCATCGCCTCTTTCCTCGCCGCGCAGACCGGCTTGATCTACCAGCCGGCGGTGATCTCGGCCCTGGTGGTGCTGGCGATCGCGCAAATGGGCGTGCATCTGGTCTTCTTCCTGCACCTGACCACCGGGCCCGACAACACCAACAACGTGCTCGCGCTCGCCTTCGGCGTGCTGATCGTCGCGCTGGTCGTGATCGGCTCGGTCTGGATCATGGCCCATCTCAACCTGAACATGCCTCCGATGAGCGCCCATCAGGCCAGGATGATGCCATAAGGCGGCTCAACCCGCCGGCAGAGGCGTTCTCCCGCGTGGGTCGCCACCGTCACAGCCGGCCCGATCGACGTCATGACCCCATGCCAAAAGCATGGGGTCACATGGATGTCAGAGGTTTGATAGGCTTCCGCCGGTCAGTGAATGGCGATGCGTCGCGTCACCTGACCGTTGCTTTCCCAGTAGGTGTGCTTCTTGGCGATGACGGGATCGTCCATTGCGGGTTGGACCTGCCCTCCGGTACTAACGGCGCGCGAGGTGACTGTGTGCTCCCCGGCGGAGGGCTTGGGCCAGTCGACGGACCATATCTTCCAAGCGAAGTCCGCCTTTTCGGTTTCATCGATGGTCGCCGGCATCCATGGGCCGTCATCGATCTTCACCTCGACCCGCTCGATCGGCGCGCCCCAGGCCGCTCCGACGATCCTGTAATCATTGCCGATATGAGTGACCCGGGCCGGCGCAGACTTCAGACGCGCCCGCCCGACAGAGGTTTCCATCCATACCGTCTCGCCGTTGTGCTCCTCCTCGCGCAGCGTGACATAATCGCGTCCCATGAACTGGTTCACGAAGCGTTGGTCCCTGACTTCGATACGCTTGAGCCACTTGACGTTCGCGATCCCGTACCAGCCCGGCGCTATCAGCCGCAGCGGGAACCCGTTATCGGCAGGCAAGGCAGTGCCGTTCATCTCGTAGCAAAGCATGTTTTTGGGGTCCAAGGCGTCGGCGAGCGACATGCTGCGCGCAAAGTTCTGCGTAAACTTGACGTCGTCGGCTCGCTTGATTTCACCTTTATCGGCGCCCCAGAAGACAATCTCGATGCCACTGTCGAGGACGCCGACCTCCATAAGGATCGGGGCGAGCGGCGTGCCCGCCCAGCGAGCATTGCCAATCCCGCCATTGAAGAACGGGAGGCCAGTATTGCCCGAACATTCGACCGTGAACGTGACTTCCTGGCGTGGTCGAGCCTTGATGTCGGCGAGCGTCAGGGCAGTCGGCTTTTTGACGGACCCGCCAATTTCGAGTTTCCACGTGCTTTCGTCGATGACCGGCCGGTCGAAATGCGCGATTGAGAAGAACTTGTCGTTGGGCGTCACCCAGGAATCGAGATCCTCCCACACCAACTGATTTTTGATGACTTGCGGAACCGGGTTTGGCGGCAACTGATCGAGCCATTTGATGACTTCCTCGCCGGCCCGGGTTGGAAAAGCATAGGCAATCCGCGATTGAAAGGACGCCAGCGCCACGAGGGTTGCCCCTCCTCGAATCATGAATTCACGTCTGGGAAGGTAATGCATGATCACTTCTCCTCCAGTGAAAAGCTCAGTTCTCCTTCAGTGAGTAAATGCGAATAGCGACCGCGATCGCGCAAAGCAGAAGCCGGACGCGGCGGGCAATGATGAGAGCGCGTGGAACACCCCCCGAGTTGGAAGTGCGCCCTAGTTGAAGCGACGTCTCCCGCTCTCAATGCGCCGGCGTGTCAGGTCCGAGCCGGCGGTCTTCAAATATACGCCCTATCTGTCGTCGTGGCGAGGCCAAGGGCTGGCATCTTCGCATCAGGACTCGATACCTGCATCGTGCTCCAAGCTTGAATGCCGCCGACGATTGATGCGTTGCATCTCGTGAGCGGCATGGACCTGGTCAGCACCGATGTCAGCTCTGAGGCGTTGCCGATCCTGCCAAAGTCCGACCCGTGACGTCCCACCAGGTCTTGACGAAGATCGGCGGGCCTGTTTGAGACTCGCGGTCAAATGGGGACACTTGCTTCACGGGGAGATGAACTGGCGGTGGGGCAGGCTGTGAGGCGCGTTTTTCGATTGCTTGCCGCGGCGGTCCTGGCGGCCGGCGTGGCCGGGTGCACCAGCATTTCCTACTACGCGCAGTCGCTGGAGGGCCATGTTGAGATCATGGCGGCGCGCAAGAATGTCGGCAAGCTGATCCGCGACCCCGCAACGCCGGAGGCATTGCGCGTCAAGCTGACGTCGGCGAGCGCCATACGCCGCTTTGCCACGGATGAACTGGCGCTGCCCGAAAACAGCAGCTACCGCAGCTATGTCGACATCGGCCGGGACGCTGTGACCTTGGCGGTTTTTGCCGCGCCGCAATTCTCGCTCACGCCCGTAACATGGTGCTTTCCGGTCTTCGGCTGCGTTCCGTACCGGGGTTACTTTTCCCGGAAATCGGCGGCAGAGAGCGCTGCCGAACTGCAGCGGCAGGGGCTGGACGTCTACGTCTCGGGCGTCACCGCATATTCCACGCTCGGATGGTTCAGCGATCCGCTGCTCAGCACCATGCTGCGCCAGGACGACACCTATCTCGCAAGCCTGATCTTCCATGAGCTGGCGCATCAGAAAATCTATGTGAACGGCGACTCCGCGTTCAACGAGGCTTTCGCGGTCTCGGTCGAAACCACCGGCGTCAGGAAATGGCTCCGCGCCACAGGCAATCGCGCGGGATTGCGCCGCTACGAAGCCAATCGCAAGCGCAACGCCGATTTTCTCGGACTGATAGCGAAAACCCGGGACGAGTTGCGCCAAGTCTATGGAAGTCCGCGTGGCCCACAGCAGATGGCCGCCGCCAAAGCAGCCACGATCGACAGGCTGCGGATGCGCTACCGGCGCATGCGCGATACGCGCTGGGCCGGATACCGGGGCTATGACGCCTGGTTCGATAGCCCGATCAACAACGCAAAGCTCGCCGCGACTGCCGTCTATGGCGAACAGGTTCCGGCGTTTCTTCGCCTGTTCGACTTGTGCTCCGGCGACTATCCAAGGTTCTACGCCGCCGTTCGAAGGATCGGGAATTTGCCCGGACCTGCGCGCGCCCAGACGCTGAAGACCGTGGCGGCGTGCGATTGACCTGAACAGGCAAGGGTCGGCCGCGTACCCGACATGAGCGAAGCCAACTCGGCAGCCAATCACATCGGGCGCGCCATATGCGATTGCCCTTAGGCAGCCGCGCGGTGCCGCGACGCCCCAAAAAGGCCTCTTGCGGAGCCTCGTCGCAACAGCGGCGCCCGGTCGGCGCGCGGCCCCTAGCTCGAAAACGTCACGGTCACGCCGCGCTGGCGGAAATAGGCCTGCATCAGCTTGCGGCCCGCGCGGTTGTTGTGCGCCAGCTTGGCCGGCTCGAACACCGCCTGTTTCAGCCCTTCCCGCGCCATCGCCGCCTTGAGCGTCGCGATATGCGCATCGATGTCGGCGTTGTCCGCGCGGATCGAGGCATAGATGCTTTCGGTCGCTTCGGCCACGGTCGGTTCGCTCACTTTATGTCGTCCTTCGGTTGGTTGCGCGGCGGCTTAACCGGGCCTGAAAACAAAAACAAGGCTCCATGGGGCATTGTCGCACTCACAGCAGAACCTTGCCCTATTCTCCCCGCCAGCTGCTTGGCGTTTTCCGGCTTAATCGCCTACGCCGACGCGATCGCACCCAACGTAAAGGCGTCCAACGGCTACGAAGTGAGCGCCAGCCACGCCGTGCCGAAGACCAGCGTCAACAGCGTCAGCGGCAAACCGACCTTGAAGAAAGCTGCGAAAGACAGCTCCTTGCCCGCCGCTCTTGCCTGCTCAGCCACGATGAGGTTGGCGACCGAGCCGAGCAGCGTGAAATTGCCGGCGAGCGTCGAGCTCATCGCCACGACCAGCCACGCGCGGTGGGGGTTTTCGAGGCCCGGGATGAACGGCCTCAACGCCAGCACCGCCGGCACATTGCTCATGACGTTGGAAAGCACCGCGGTGAAGCCGGAGAGCCGCCAAACATCGTCGAGACCCATATTCTTCGCCGCGGCGATCATGTCGGGGGTGAGCAGCGTGCGCTCCGCGCCCGCCACGACCACGAACAGTCCGGCGAACATGAAGAGCAGCGGGCCGTCGATCTCGCGGTAGATGCGGTGCGGCTTGATCGCGCGGGTGACGAGCAGGAAAGCGCCGGCAATGAGCGCCGCCTTGGCGACGGGCACGCCAGCGAAGAAGGCGAACGCCAGCACCACGCAGACGATGGTCGCCTTCAGCACCTGTCCCGGCAGCATGCGGCCGCGATAGACCTCGGGGCTGAGCTCGGCGGGGCGAGAGAATTCGCCGCGGTAGACGATGCGGACAATGACGATGACGGCGACAAGGCCGAACAGCGCCACCGGCGCGAGCGCCGCCGTGAAGGCCGGATAGGAAATGCCCGAGAGCGCGCCGATGACCATGTTCTGCGGGTTGCCGGTGATGGTGGCGACGCTGCCGCAGTTGGAGGCCGTGCAGGTGGCGATCAGGTAGGGAACCGGGTTGCGCCGGATGACGCGGGTGACGTGGACGACGATCGGCGCCATCACCAGGCAGATCGCGTCATTGACCAGAAAGGCCGAAAGCACTCCGGTCAGAAGCGTCACCATGACGAGCAGCATGAAGGGCGCGTGCGCATGCTCAATAGCGAAGCCGCCGAGCGCCCGGAACGCGCCCGACACTTTCAGATGCGCGACCACGATCATCATGCCGAGCAAAAGCGTGATCGTGTCGAAATTGATGGCGCGGTAGGCATCCTCCATGCCGATCGCGCCGATCGCGATCATGGCGGCGCCACCGAGCAGCGCGATGCCGGCGCGATCCAGCCTGAAGCCCGGAATACGGCCGACGGCAACGCCGGCATAAGTGGCTACCAGGATGAAAAGCGCTCCCGCACCGGTCCATGTCATTGCAGGAAAATCCCGTTGCCTGCCCGCGCCCGACGGAATCTGCTCGGGCGCCCTTTGCCGGACGAGCTTTAGCAACGGCAGCGCAAAGGGAAAGGGTCGAGGGATGAAACTTTCGTCATCCGCCCGGGGCTTTTATATCTCGGATGGCTAATGTAATGTCTTGAGAAAAACAGGACCGACAATCCAGTCGTTGGGGACTAAATGGATGAACGCGGTCGTTGAAGCGGAGCATCGCGTCTCGCCAAACGAGAATCTGATGCCCTCGGCGGAATGCCGGCGCTGCCATGGCGCCAGGAAAATTTTCATTTGCGACCGCTGGGTCGCCTCCAACGGCCATTGCTGCCCGGAAGGAACGCACCGGCTGAGCTGTCCGGGACACAGTGTGATCTGCCTGGAATGCGGCGGATCGGGAGGCCAGAATGCCTGACCGGGTTCTTACCGACGTCGCGCTGACGGTCGCTTCGTCGTCCGTCCGACCGCGACAAGGCCGGTTGCGCAGACATCCTCATCGGCGTCGTTTTGCTGTTCAAAAGCCTTGCGGTGTTCCGGCGGCGAGCCATATTCGTACTGCAAAAGCCATCACTGAAAGCTGGCGCTTCGATGAAAAGCCTGACGACCGCCCTTGTTGCCGGCACGATATTATGGACCGCGGGCGCCGCCGATGCGCGGCCCGACACACGCGCCATGACCTGTGGCGAGACGCAGGCGCTGATCCAGCGCCGGCATGCTGCGGTGCTGACCACCGGGCCCAACACTTATGATCGTTTCGTGCGCCAATTCGGCAATGAGTGCGACTGGCCGGAAGTCCCGATGTCGGTCGCGGTTCCGACCCGTGATGGTCCATGCCGCGTCTACCGCTGCGAGGAACCGGTCTTCGACTTCCCCGGTTGAGCGACGTTCCGACCGCGCTGTGGAACAGTTGAGGCGGCATGCGAATTGTACCGGATGGTGACACCAATGTCCCGGCTGCAGGAGGAACGGCCATGTTCAACGATGTCATGCGTAGCGGCAGCTGCCTGTGCGGCGGTGTGCAGTTCCGGGTGACCGGCGAGCCGCTGAGGGTGGGACTTTGCCATTGCAAGGACTGCCGCAAGACCAGCGGATCGGCGTATCAGGCCTTTGCCATATGGCCGCGCCAGGCATTCGAAAGCGCGGGTATCACCAGCACTTATGGCGGGCGAAGCTTCTGTCCAACCTGCGGCAGCCGCTTGCCGTCGGTTCGCGAGGACGAGGCCGAGGTGATGATCGGCAGCCTGGATGTCGTACCGACCGAAGGGCTTGAGCCCAGCTACGAATTGTGGATCGGCCGCCGCGAGCAGTGGTTGCATCCTCTGCCCGAGGCGAGCCAATTCGAGCATGACCGGACCGTCGCTGAGTCGGCGGCCGATGATGCCGAGCCGGAGGCCGTGCGCGAGCCGTATCGCAAATCAGCCTAAATGCTGAATGGCAGTAAGGCTTAAGTCGCAGAGCAAGGACGCATCGGTCCAGCGAGCCGGCGTCTATGCCCCTGAACGACCGGACGCTGACCGCGAGGGCCTTGTCTTCTTCTGGAAGTCGGGCATTTTCAACCAACGGTCGGTTTGCCGGCGCGGCAGCGGCGCTAGCATCCCCGGCGCGGCGAAAAACCTTTTGGAGGCCGCTTCGGCCGGCGCGGCTCAGGCAACACCAGCATTGCCGCGCCGGCCTTACAAGATGGACAGTATGTCCAGCCCCAGGCGTTGCGTCCGGGAGAATACAACTTTTGATGTTGTTTCTAGTTCGAAAGCTTCCTTCCCGCGTGAAGCACCGGCTTCATTTGCGACACGGAATGAAAATTGTTTCGGCCAGAGAAAATTTTTCACCAACCGTATTTCCTGGATGATGCCAACTATGCGGCGTAGCCATGGAAGCAAGCGGCAGGCCAATCATTTTCCTGCCTTGTACAAAAACTCACCTTTGTTTCTTTTTGATTTTAAGACATAGTACTGGCGAATCCTGAAACCGAACGGGGCGGTTTTCATGCCACTGGCGCCTCAACGCAGCCGCAATGTGCATCTCCGGTATCCACCGATCGACGGGTTTTGGACCTGGGACATCAAGCGCGACCGCGTCTATGGGGACGCGAATCTGTCCGCTTATTTCGACCTGACGCTTGAGGAGTTCTCGCACGGCGCGCCGCTGGAGCGGTGCATGCAAAGCATCGAGCGGGACGATCGGCCGCGGGTTCGGCTGGCGATCCGCAAGGCGATCGAGCGCAGGTCAGGTTTCCGCGAGGTCTACAAGGTCCGCTCGGAAAAGATGGGGCTGCGCAAGATCCTTGCCGTCGGCCAGTGCTATGTCGATGACATGGGCGAGGCAGCGCTCTATCCCGGCTGGTTCATCGACCTGACGCAGGATGCCGCGGGCGAGGATCACTCGCTGCGCGAAATCCACGACCATGTCGAGCAGGCCAGGGAACTCGCGCAGTCGATCGGGGACGACATGCTTTCCTACCTGCTGGACAACATCCAGGAAGAGATCCTGCAAAGGCTTGGCGAGAGATCGAGGAGGCGCAAATCGTCCTGAGGCGATCTTTGTCGGTTTCTCGGCCGGGTTCCGGGCTAGCTTCTGGGCGGAAGCCTGCCGCGCCTGCCGATCTCGGCCGTCACCATGCGCGCGAAATGCGAGTGGGGCGAGCGGCGCTCGATAAGCTTGGCTCGCTCGAGGGCAGCGTCGCCGTAGAATTCGATCAGCACGTTGGCGGCCTTGGCGGCATCGGCCTGCAGCCTGCCGAGATCGGCCTGTCCGCTCCCGCTCGCGGGCTCGCTCCTGGCAATCACGTCAAGCATGGCTTGCAGCTTGTCGGGAGTGCTGCCCTCGTCTTCATGCATATTCGCCATCCGATTGGGGGCGTAAAATATCGACATTTTCGCGCGATGTGCAACAGCTTCATTGATCGAGCGCAGGTGCAACCGGGCGCAGCCTGGCCGCGAGCGAGCCGACAACCTTCGTACAAGTATAGTCAGCCAAACTTCCACGTAGACATTGGGGGCACCGATGGACCAGCCGAGCAAAATGGAAAACCTGCAGTTTGCGCAGGGCATCTTGCGCGAGCTTCGCCAGAAGGCTGAGGCCGACGGCGAAAAGCTTCTGACCTATCTCATCGACATGGCTTACCTTGAAGCCAGCGACCGCATCCGAGCCCACTGGATCGGCAGCCACGAAAACGAAAACCGCCGGGCCAAGGGGTAAGGCCACAATTCCAGCCGGAGCATGCCGGCGAGATGCGGGCTTGCGCCCGGAACGCAAAAAGCCCGCCATGCCTTTCGGCACGGCGGGCGTGATCCTGAATGAAGGGCTGCGCAGCCCTATTTTTATGATGCGGCGGCCTTTTCGCGGACGGGAAGCTTCCAGCCCGGCCGAACGAAATGGCAGGTGTAGCCGTTGGGGTAGCGCTCCAGATAATCCTGATGTTCGGGTTCGGCCTGCCAGAAGGCACCGGCCGGGGCGAGCTCGGTGACGACCTTGCCCGGCCAGAGACCCGAGGCGTCGACATCGGCGATGGTGTCTTCGGCCACCCGCTTCTGCTCGTCGCTGGTATAGAAGATCGCCGAGCGGTAGCTCATGCCGACATCGTTGCCCTGACGGTTCCTGGTCGTCGGATCGTGGATCTGGAAGAAGAACTCGAGCAGCGTGCGGAAACTGGTCTTGGTCGGATCGAAGACGATCTCGATCGCCTCGGCATGGGTGCCGTGATTGCGGTAGGTTGCGTTCGGCACGTCGCCGCCGCTGTAGCCGACACGGGTGGAGATCACGCCGGGCAAGCGGCGGATCAGATCCTGCATGCCCCAGAAGCAGCCGCCGGCAAGGACCGCGCGTTCGGAAGAAGCCATGTCAAACCTCCTTTGGATTTCTCCATAAGTGGGGATTGTGGCCTGCTTCTTCCAGCGGCTCAAGCGGCTGGAAAAAGGCGCCGGGAAAGGTCGAAGGGGGAAAACGAGCCACGGCGCCGAATCTGCCGATTGCTCGCCGGTCGGGCAAACCGGCGAGCCTCGGGCTGAGCGCCAGCTTCACTTGGGCCCTTTATCGCCCCTGCCGTTGTCGCCTCCGCCATTGTTGCCCCGGCCGGGATTCCCCCGGTCATGGCCATGGCTTTCACCACCGAGGCAATTCGCGTCGCCGACCCCGCAGCAGCGGCCAGCCCACAGCTTGTTGGTCGGCGTGTTGTCGCATTCGTAGATCTGCTGGCCGGCCATCGCGGATCCACCCAGGGCGGATACGGCCAGGGCGGCAAGAAGTGCATTGCGAAGGATTGCAGGCATCGAAAATCTCCATGGATACACGGGTGTTCATTTGCACCGATGCGTCGCATGGCCACGCGAATTGGTTCATCGCGATTGGCAGAATTCTTGCCGGCCGGTGTCGCCAATGCTTGGGACTGATCGGCACGGCTCCCATTCCGCGCCGCTCATTCTTCTGGTGCGGGCCTGAAGCGCCGCACCAGCACCTCGAACACGATGTCCGAAAGGCGGCGATGATTTCCGCGCGCTGCTCGGGCGAATAGTGCCCGGCATCTTCGATGGTCATGAAGGTCACGTGTCGGGACATATTAGTCTCGTCGTAACTATTTGCCCCAACCAACTATTGTCGTTGATAATACTGTTCATCAATGCGAAGTTCCTGATGAAACGGGGGAGATACATGATCCGCATTGCAATCGTCGTGGCCATTGCCGCGAGCGCCTCAGCCTGCCAGTCGAACGTGCCCTATGACACGAGCAAGCAGACCTGCGGGATGCACGAGTTCAGGGGGTTCCAACGCAAAGTTTGTATCCCGGACACACCGAACAAAGTATGCAATGTCTGGTACAATCCAATTACTCGTGACGAAAGGATATGGTGCCAACCGCTAACCCGGAAAGCGACCGACCCTAAGGCTCGCGCCAGGCAGCTTGCGGGCAGCAAATATCCCTGATCAGATTTCATCCGTATTTTTTGGCTCCAATTCCTCGCCCCACGAACGTGGGGGAGGTGGCGCGGCGGAAGCTGCGACGGAGCGGGGGCAGCGCCGGCTGTCGATGCAAGAGCGGAAAGCTACTGTAAGCTTGTCGCCCTACGAAGACCCCCTCTCCGGCCGCTTCGCGGCCACCCCGCCTTGCGGGGGCGAGGAACCCAAGCCCTGAACCGCCTCCGCCGACAAAAACCGCAGCACCACATCCGACATCCCGAGCAGCGGTGTGAAAGTCACGATGGTTATCCCGCCCGTCGCGTTGGTGCGGGTCAGACCCTCGGAATAAATGTCCAGCGGCGGCTCCTCGTCGAACCAGACACCGTGCAGCGTCTCGCCCTGCCATTTCTCGCGGCCTTTTTCGTAGGACTTGAAGGAGAGCACGCTTTCGCCCGCCTGCACATCACCGCCACCGCCCCAGCGCACAACGACGCTGTCCAGCGCTCCGGGCGCGCCGCGGCCCATCGTCGTTTCGGCAATGGCGTCGGCCGGGATCATGCCGGTGCCCCATTCCGCCTGTCGCTGCGGCGGGCCGACCAGCCCACGCTGCGGATTGTCGCGCGTGCCCTCGCCGGTGACGCCGGCGGCCCAAAGCCGGACGGGCGTGTCGAACACCTTGCCCATCCACCAGTCCGGATAGCGGCCGGTGAGGTGCATGGCCCATTCGGCGCCCCCTGCCTTGGTCTTGCCGAGCTGGTTACCGGCCATGAACAGGCGCTCGCGGTTTTTTGCCCCCGCCGCGTGGAACTCGGCCTGCCTTTGGTACGGCCTGTAGGCAGCAAGAAGGTTACGTTGACGGCGTCGGTCCACCTCCTCGAGCAGCGCCAAATAGGTCGCCATCATCGACGAACGGCCGCAGCCTCGCTTCGAGGCAGCGGATGCGGCTGCGGATCTCCTCATCGCTCAATTGGCCCAGACTGTTTTGGTTCGCATCGAGACCCTGCGAGAACTCTTTGGGCAGCATCGTCAGCACGACCTTCAGATACTGGTCGGGCTTTTCCGCCCTGACCGCGGCGATGACGCCGGCGCCATGGGCGCGGAAATCAGCGCGCAGCGCCGCGGCGAAATCGTCGCCCAGCGTCTTTTTCGAGCGCCTGGCGATCGGCGCGGCGGCCGGCTCAGCCTTCGCTCCAGCGGTTCGGGCGCCGGCGCGCCGCGCCTTGCCTGCGCCGTCAGCCATTGACGGCTGCATCGGCTGCCGGCGTTCCGGCGGAACGAACCGCACGCCACTTGGCGGGCTTGCGCGCCGGCTTCTTGCGCGGCTTGGCGCGGGCGGCCTTCGGCGCGGAGGGCTGATCGACCTGTCCGGAAAACGGCTCCGTTCGTTTCAGCTTCGCCGCGGCGGCTCTCATGGCCGACGGATCGAGACCCTGGCGCGGAAAGCCGAAGCCGGCGATCGCGTCGACCGGACCGCCGCGCACCATGCCGATGCGCACACCCGGCGCGACTGCCTCGACGCGGCTTGTGCGGGGCGGCTCGCCGAACGATGCGAACTCGCCGATGGCGCTGACGATTTCGGCGCCGTCGTCGCCGGTGATGATGGTGGCATAGCGTGGCATGCAGAGCTTCCGCAGATTGGATTCAACTAAAAAGGCGAGTTCCCGCCCCGCCTGTCCTGCCGGACATCTCGCCCCAAGGGGGAGATCACGGCTTCGGCCTTGGCGCCCGTTTCGGGACATCGGATTGGCAAAAGCCTCCGCGACATCGGACCCCCTTCTTGCGGGGGATATGGCTGGCACGCCACAGGAGGATGCTGTCCCGTCGCCTCGCCAACTGGCGAAGCCACCAAGGTAAGGAGCCACAAAAAAAACCCGCCGGCTGGCGGGTCGTTGGCGCAAATCAGCACCATGGATAAAATCATAGCAGAGCTGCCCTCACCTAACAAGGCTCTTAGGTAAATTTTCCTAGCTGCTTGTCTGCAGCCTTGCCGGGAAAGCGATTTTCGCTCGCGCACCGATAAATTGTGGAAGTTCCAGAAATTTTTTCTCGGAACCACCTCAGGGCCGAGGGGTTCCACCCTTAGTCGCGACGCCACAGACTCCCGAACAGAGAAACGATCTCGCACAAGAAGGAGAAGATCATGCTCATCAAGATTCTTGCGGCATCGGCTCTGACCATCGGTCTGGCTACGGCTGCGATGGCTCAGAATTCAACGGGCGGTACCGCCGACACGGCGGGCAGCGGCCAGAGCATCACGGTGGACCCCACCACGCCTGCCAATCCGCCGCCCGATCAGATGGCGCCCGATACAGGCACGACGGGCAGCATCACCACGGACGGCATGAATTCGAACGCCGATCGGAATTGCCCCGCGACGCCGCAGGGCGCCCAGCCGGATGCAACTCACACGTCGCCTGGCACGGCTACGCCGTCGGTCAACGATAATCATTGCGGCAAGTAGTAACGAGACGCGGCAGTTTCGTCGCGCGAGGGCCGTGGAGTTCCGCTCCACGGCCCTTTGCTTGGAAGGGAACCATGGCGGACGTGAGCCGTTGCAAGGTCGAGCGTGAGCCGTTGCAGAGTTCAGCAAGGAGAGACCCATGGCAGACGACGAAACCAACCAGGGTAAGGACACGAACGCAGCAGCCGCGCGCAACGGCAGCTCGACGTCCCAGGGCGGCGGCACAGAGCGGAGCAATCCGAGCCGCAGCAGCGCTGCCCGCAGCGGCAGCGCTTCGCGCACCAGCGCCAGATCTTCAGCCGCTTCGGAAGCGGCGATGAGGAAGCAGATCGCCGAATTGAAGCGCGAGGTGAGCCGGCTCAACCGCGCGCTTGCCGATCAGGCCGAGGAAGCCGCCAGTGCGACGCAAGGGTGGTACCAGAGCGCGGCCGACCGGGCCTCCGGCCTCTACAGCGGCGCGGCCGACCGAGCTTCTGAATTCTACGGCGGCGCGAGCGATCGCGCCTCACGCGCGGCAAGGCAGTTGCGAAGCCGGGCGCAGAGCGTTTCCGAAACCGTTCAGCAGAATCCCGGCACCGTTTCCACTGCCATGGTTCTCGGCGGGCTCGTCGGCTTGCTGATCGGCATGGCGATGGCGCGCAACTCGGACGCAGACCACGACTGGGCTCGCCCCTGGACCCGCTAGAGCACGACGGCCGCCCCAGCGCAGGCCGCGGAAGGAGGCCGGGCCCAGAGCCCGGCCTTTCCATAGCGGCGGGTTGGTGTGCCCGGTTGTCGTTGGTGTGCCCGGTTGGGCTGGTCATTAGCCGGACCTTATGGAATCATTCCCCAAGGGGAATCGCGGAGAGCGGGCATGGACAAATCCGCCATGGCATCGGTCTTTCGGATGCGGCATGCGCCAGCAGGTATTTCAGGCGTTCGCAGTCTTGGCCGAGGCCAGGCGGATCCGGTCTTCCATTCGCGCCCGCTTGGCGAAGCCATCCGCTTCATCGCCGAGGCAGACGGCCAATATGATCTGAGCGCCGTGGCCATCTCCTATGGAGATCGCTCGACCCCGCCGCTGGGCGCCCGCGAGATCAAGCAGCTCTGGGCCGAATACGGCGTGCGCCTGATGGAGGCCTAAGGCGGTCCCGGATCGGAAACGCCGCTCATGCGTTTTCAAGCGAGGTCAATGGGAGGAAGCGCCATGAACGTCGCCAATCTGCAACTCGAGGGCCTGCTGATGGCCGTCGCGGCAATCAACCATACTCTGGTGCGCAAGGGGGTGCTGACGGTCGAGGAGATCGACATCGCGCTGCGCAAGGCCGAGGCCGTCGAGACAGGCGAGGACCGGTCCGAGGCGATTTCGGCGTCGAACCGCGATGCGATCAACTTCCCGATCCGCCTGCTCGAGCTCGCCAACCAATGCCAGCCGGAAGCGGACATGCCTTCCTTCTCCAAGCTGGCGCGCATGGTCGGGCAGATGAAGGAACCCTATAACGATCAGATGTGAAGTGGCGGCGCCTCACGCCCGGCCCGGCCAACCCTGTCGGACGGCGAGCAACTTGCCCGGCCCATGCACGGCGGCGAAGAAAAGGCCGGCGAGGAAAGTGAAATGATCGACGAAGAAGCCGAACTCGGCCTGGTTGCCGGTCCAGTGCGACGGGCCGTGGAATGAAAAGCCGAGGAAGATCACATAAACTGCCGCGACCAGCGCCGCCGGCGTGAAGAAGGCGCCGGTGAGGAAGGCGATCACCAAAAGCACCTCCAGGATCGCCGCGCACCAGGCGAGAAACAGCGGGAACGGAAACCCGGCGGCGGCGATGTAGCCAGCGGTGGCGGCCATATCCATGAACTTGAAGGTCACGGCCATCGCGAAGACGGCGGCGAAGATCAGGCGAGCGATGAGAATGGCGGCGGTCTGCCAGGCCGATTGCGTTTCCACGTTGTCCCTCCGGTTCGAAGCTGTTGATGCCCCAAGGACGGAGGAAGGGCAATGATTCCGACAGGGGGCTGGAATTTTTGCTTCACTTGTTTCCTCACCCCCACTGCAGGCCGAGGAGAGTCGCCGCGCAGCAGCCGGTGAGGCGCCGGCGACGCCGGGACGAACCGCCAGACGGCGAGCCCACAGCCAAGCTCGGCGCTCAACGAGGGCGCTCTCCCTCGCGGCTACGCCGCGCCACCTCTCCCCTGTTCGCGCGGGGCGAGAAAGCTCAGCCCGCCTTCGCGTGCGGCGGGTGGCTGATCGAGTCGCGCACGGTGCCGTAGGCCGCACCCCAGCGGTCGGTCATGTCGCAGCGTATGTCCCAGAGCTCGGGGAAGAAGCGGTGGCGGGCGCCGCCTTCCAGGATCTCCACCGGGCGACCCTTCAGCGACTTGGCGCCAAGACCGATCGAGCGGTGGATGAGATAGAGGTGGTTGGCGCGGAATTTCTGGAACAGCTCGTCGAACTCGATCAACGCCTCGGCCACGACATAAGCATCGCCATGGTCGTAGTGAGCGTCGTAGACGTCCTCGACGGAAAGCCCGCGGCCGTCGAGATAGGAATGCTTGAAGGCTCGCCAGAGGTCCGGCGGCAGGCGCAGGATAAGCTTGAAGCCTGGCGATTCCTGGCCGCTGCCATTACCGAGCTCGAGGCGGATCTGCTGGTACTCCTTGGGCGACATCGTCTCCAGCAGATCGAGCTGCGCCGTCATCATGCGCACCAGCCGGTGCACGCGGCCCATCAGCGTGATGATGCGGTGCGTGTCTTGCCTCTCCAGATAGTCGAGCACGTCGACCAGCGTGTAGGCGATGAGCTTCATCCACAATTCCTCGACCTGGTGCACGATCTGGAACTGCAGCTCGTCGGCATTGACCATTTGCGAGAGCGGCTTCTGGCAGGCGAGCAGCTGGTCGCATTTGAGATAGACGCCGTAGTCGCGCATTTCGGGCGCCTCGATGCGGGCGTGATAGTCCGACTTGTCCATGGCTCATCCTCCTCGCGCGGGCATGTTCGGCAGGCAGCCAAGGATAGCGCTTCCGGCTTGAACATTGTTCCTTTCTGTTATCCAAACGGCGTAAATTGGAGTACGATTACCGTCCATTGCTGCGACATTGGAGAACGGATCATGCTTGATGCCCTTGACCGCAAGATAGTGTCAGCACTCGAGCGCGACGCGCGCATCTCCTTCGGCGAGCTGGCCGAAGAGGTGGGACTGAGCAAGACGCCGTGCTGGAAACGGGTGAAGGCGCTCGAGGCTCAAGGCATCATCCGCAGCTATTCCACCCGCATCGATCCGGCAGCGATCGGCTTTGACATCGAGGCTTTCATCCAGGTGTCGATCGACTTCGAGGTGTCGGACGCCTTCGAGGCGGCGGTGAGGAAGCACCCGCTGATCCGCCGCTGCTACGCCACGACCGGCGAGGCCGACTATCTGTTGCAGATCGTCACCGTCGACATGCGGGCGCTGGACAGAATGCTGCGCGAGGAGCTCAGCCGGCTGCCCGGCGTGCGCCGCACCGTCACCTCGATGGCGATGCGTGAGATCAAGGGCGACATCTCGTTCGCCGATGCAGCGGCGCATGCGCTAAGGGAATGACTACAAGAATATTTGCAATCAAAGAGTAATTTCGGTATATACCTTAATTGTCGAGACGGGCGGGGGCGATGCTTTTCGAATGGGATGCCGCAAAGGCTAAGATCAATAAGGCCAAGCACGGCATCGATTTCGAGCTCGCTCCGGAATTCGATTTCGCCAACGCGGTCGTCGCCATCGACGACAGCACGGAACGCCTGGTCGCCACCGGGATCATCGGCCTGTCAGTCTGTGTGATGGTCTATGTCGAGCGCGGCGAAACGATCCGGGTGATTTCGCTGCGACGGGCCACGAAGAAGAAGATCGAGAGTTATGTCGAAAACCTCTAGTCGTTCCCGCTCCGCGCTCGTGCACCGGGAAGCAATCCCGCCGAAGCGCACCCGAGAGGAAGCCCTCGCCATCGCCCGGGC
>NZ_RZST01000080.1:0-18925 GCF_003997575.1 Mesorhizobium sp. M1A.F.Ca.IN.022.07.1.1 | reverse complement strand
AGCATCGGGGGGTAGGGCAGCTGGGCGTTTCCCGGTCCGAACAGCTCGCCGCGGGCGCAGGCAAGCAGTTCCTCGTAGTCGTAGCTGGACTTTTGACCCGCCATTAATTCCGTCCCCGTTCTCGTTCCGGGCGGCAGGGCGCCCATGTCGTTGGTTTCCTAACACACTCTGTTTGTGGCCGGAAACCGGCGTTTGCGCTTAACCCGTGCGCCTGCCTGGGTCAATGCGCGCTATTGATCGCATTTGGGCGACAGAATATATGTCGGGTGGTGTCCAGTTTTTGGCATTGACCTCTTTTTGCCATTCTGGACCGGTCTATGGGGCTTGCAAGCTTAGACGGGATAGATGGATTCGGGCTGCCGGAAGGAAAATGTCGCTGTGGACAAGCGGGTTCGCGAAGCCGGCCTGAGGCCGACGCGCCAGCGCATTGCGCTGGCCGACCTGCTTTTCGCCAAGGGCGACCGTCACCTTTCGGCCGAAGAATTGCATGAAGAGGCGATCGCCGCCGGTGTGCCGGTTTCGCTGGCCACCGTCTACAATGCCCTTCATCAATTCACCCAGGCCGGCATGCTGCGCATCCTCGCCGTCGAAGGGTCGAAGACGTATTTCGACACCAACACTTCCGATCACCACCACTTCTATGTCGAGGGCGAGAACCGGATCTTCGATATCGCCAGCGGCCCGGTGAGCGTCTCCAACCTGCCGCAGCCTCCGGAAGGCATGGAGATCGCCAACGTCGATATCGTGGTGAGGCTGCGCCCCAAGCGCCGCGACTGATCTGCCCGCGATGAGGCCTGTCGATCTGGCGATGCGGCTCGAAGACCATGATCGCGAAAAGTCGGAACCGGTTTTGCTACGCTGACCTACGGTTTGGATCAGATCATGGTCCAGATCAGTTCTTGACCTTTTCTCCCGGGTAGGCGCCCCAGACCTGCGACTGGGCGACCCAGCCGGTATGGCCGTCGAAGGTCATCTCGCACCACTGACCGTCGCACTTCTTGATCGAGCCCATCACGCCTGGCTCGAGGATGGCGACAACGCCGGCGTCCTTGTCGGGATCGTCGAGCAGATTGATTCGGCCGCCCTTGCCGCGCTGCCAGGGGGCGACGATCGCGGTGCGGCGGCCCGAAAGCAGCGACTGGTTGATCCAGCCTTCGGAGCCGTCGGCGTCACGCACGCGGCGCCAGGTGTCGAATTCCTGGATGATTTCCATCGGCAGTCCGGCCTTCATATACATCCAGTCGACGGAATAGTTGGCGCCCGGACCGACGCGCGAGTTGACGCGTCCGGATTTCAGGCTGACGAAGCGCGGCAGCGGCAGGCCGCTCGGCCCCAGCGTCACGGTCTGCGCCGACGTGGCCGCGCCTTGCGCGGATGTCTGCGGCGCCCAAAGCAGAGTGCCGAGAACGGCTGCGCTGAAAGCCAGGCGGAGCGAGGCGAAACCAGACACGTTCATTCCTTTCGGCGCCGGTCCGTGGGAGGAGCGCCCCTTTTTCTTTGTCTTCGGCGGCACCGCTTGTTACAGGAGTGGGCTGATACCGCGACTGGCTTCAAGTTTCGCTTGTCTTGGTTAAAGAGGTCTCAACGAGATCGGTTTCGAGGAAGCTTCGGGGAAACAATGGCAGGTAAAAAACGGCCCCTCGTCGTCATCACGCGCAAGCTGCCCGATCCGGTGGAGACCCGCATGCGCGAACTGTTCGACGCGCGCCTCAACGTCGAGGACCGGCCGATGACCCAGCCTGAGCTGGTTGCGGCGGTCAAGGAAGCCGACGTGCTGGTCCCGACCATCACCGACCACATCGATGCCGCGCTGATCGCCCAGGCCGGCGAGAACCTCAAGCTGATTGCCAATTTCGGCAACGGCGTCGACAAGATTGACGTCTCGGCGGCTGCCAAGAAAGGCATCACCGTCACCAACACGCCGAACGTGCTCACCGAAGACACCGCCGACATGACCATGGCGCTGATGCTCGCCGTGCCGCGCAGGCTGGCCGAAGGCGCCAACGTGCTCACCGGCGAGAAGAAATGGGCCGGCTGGTCCCCGACCTGGATGCTCGGCCGCCGCATCTGGGGCAAGCGCCTGGGCATTGTCGGCATGGGCCGTATCGGCACGGCGGTCGCCAGGCGCGCCAAGGCGTTCGGCCTGTCCATCCACTACCACAACCGCCACCGCGTGCTGCCGGCGGTCGAGGACGAATTGGAAGCGACGTATTGGGAAAGCCTCGACCAGATGCTCGCCCGGATGGATATCATCTCGGTCAACTGCCCGTCGACGCCGGCGACCTTTCATCTGCTGTCGGCCCGGCGGCTGGCGCTGATGCAGCCGGCGGCCTACATCGTCAACACAGCGCGGGGCGACATCATCGACGAAGAGTCGATGATCAAACTCATCCAGGACGGCAAGATCGCCGGCGCCGGCCTCGACGTCTACGAGCACGAGCCGGCGCTGAACAGCAAGCTGTTGAAGCTCGCCCACAAGGGCAAGGTCGTTCTGTTGCCGCATATGGGCTCGGCGACGCTCGAAGGCCGCATCGACATGGGCGAGAAGGTGATCATCAACATTCGCGCCTTCTTCGACGGCCATCGCCCGCCGGACCGTGTGTTGCCGCTCAGGACCTGAAAAACCGCGGGTTGTTCAGGCGGCGACGCTCACGGCGCCGTCGTCGTCGACTTTGACGGTGCTTCCGCGATAGGCGTCGAACACACCGCGTCCGAGCCGCACCGCCATAGGTGTTTCCCAGCCCATTTCGCGCGCGACGATCAGGCCGAGCAGAAGAATGGCGTCCGGCTCGTGCAGCACAAGGGCTGCCGGCCCGCGGCCGTTGTGGACCAGTTCCATCAGCACTGCCGAAGCCGACGAGGAGCCGATGGTGCCCGGCAGGAACAGCACCCGGCCGGAAATCACCTCGCCATGCTGCCGGTGGCGGACATCGGCGATGCGGCCTGTCTTCGGGTCGACGCCGCCCCAGAAGCTGATCGGCGCCGTCAGCACCAGCGCTTCGCCTTTACCGGCCTTGCCCCGTACCAATATCTCCGTGGCGGCGCTCATGCGGCGAGGTCCGTGAAGCGCGGCTTGCCGGCGACCGCGCTTTCGACGCAATCGGCGAGCGAGGCATAGAGCACCGCATAGCCGGTGTTGCCCGGAGCGTAATGCGCGAACTTGCCCGAATTGGTCATAAGCACGCCGCCGGCAAGTTCCGGCATGATCGGCGTCACCACCACGCATGTGTCGGCAACGATGACGACCCCGCTCGCTTCGAGCCTCTTCCGCCGGCCGTCCTGCTCCAGGAAGGCAAGCACATGACGGCCGGTGCAGGCATAGATCGGCACGGCGAGCCGTCTTCCGGCAATCAGCCGCTCCAGCATCTCGAACTCGGCAAAGGACAGATGCGGGCTGCCAATGGCGACCGCATCGATGGTTTTCGGCACCGCCGCCGTCGACAGGCCGGCGCGAGCCTTCGCCGCCATCTGCGGCGTGACGTGGATCACCGCCTCCGGTTTCGGCTCGGCCAGAATGGTTTCGACGTTCGGCGCCTCTGGCGTGACACCTGCAATGTGGAACAGCCCGACCGCGCCGGAGGAAGCGGCAGCGGCGCCGAAGGCCTTTAGCGCGTCGTCGCCGGGATGATTGGCGATGCCGACGACGACGCCGATCGTATCCCCGACCTCGCGGCCATAGAGGCTGCCCAGCACCGGCCAGGCGATCTCGGAAGCGAGGAAGGAAGGCAATAGGCCCGAGACGTCGAACACCAGCCGCGCCCGGCGGTTCTCGGCCCGGTGCAGGCCATAATCCGGTGCGCGGCCGGTGATGGCGCAGGCGATGTCGAGGAAATCGCCGTAGCGGTTGGTGCGGGCGCCCAGCACCGAATTGCAGAACACCACCGCATTGGACTCGCCCCAGGCGACATCGCTGCCCTGTGCCGGCCTGTGCCCGGCCTGATAGGGCGCGCAGGTCCAGCTTTGTTCGCAGCCGAGCTTGCGATAGGCATCCATCATCCGCCGCGCCATGCCGCGCTGCGGCTCTTCCAGGCGGATGCGCGAGCAGCCCGTCAGGTCGAGCGCCCCGACATTGAGCGTCGAGCGCACGGCAACACTGGCGCCGCCTTCGACCAGCCGCTCGGCGAACAGCGTGCCGGAATCGCCATGATAGAGCGCGCCGTCGATATGCGCCGAACAGATCGGGATCAGCCCCGGCGCGCCGAGCAGGCGCGCGCTCTCGGCGACGATGCGCATCGCCATTCCCGCGCCGTCCTTACCGGCGGCGGTTGCCTGTTCCTCCGGGCTGAGCGCGAGGCTCAAGACAGCACCTTGCGCATGGTGATCGAGGTCGGCCTGTCGTAGCCCGCATGCGCGGTGCGCCCGGTCTCGCGAAAGCCGAGCCGGGCGAAGGCCGCGTGGTTCGCCGTAAGCTCGATACGCGTCTGCAGCTCGAGGGCCTGCTTGCCGCGCCGGTGGGCAAGATCGTCGACGGCCTGCATCAGCCGTCCGCCTATGCCTCGCCCCTGAAGGCCAGGCTCGACGGCAAGCTTGCCGACATAGAAATCGTCTGCCCTCTCCATCGCAAAGACGCAGCCGACGATCCGGCCGTTCTCCACGGCCAGGAACGGCGTTTCTTGCCCGGCCTTGCTCTTGAGGTTTTCGGGTGTGAGATGATGCGCCGAGGACGGCGGGTCGATGACGCCGTCCATATAGGCGAAGGCGCGCCGGATCAGCGCCAGCAATTCGTCCCATTGCGCAAAGTCCGGCGGAAGCTCGCTGACGAGGAGAGTGGCCGTCTGATCCATGCGCTCAGACTGCC
Source organism: Mesorhizobium sp. M1A.F.Ca.IN.022.07.1.1 (assembly GCF_003997575.1). Taxonomy (NCBI): domain Bacteria; kingdom Pseudomonadati; phylum Pseudomonadota; class Alphaproteobacteria; order Hyphomicrobiales; family Phyllobacteriaceae; genus Mesorhizobium; species Mesorhizobium sp. M1A.F.Ca.IN.022.07.1.1. The sequence continues at coordinate 14,127 of NZ_RZST01000080.1, read as the reverse complement.
TTGTAGCGGACGGTGTCGAAACGGGCGGTCAGCCCGTCGTAAAGCAGCAGCCGGCCGACCAGCGGCTCGCCGATGCCGGCGATCAGCTTAATCGCTTCCATTGCCTCCAGCGTGCCGATGACGCCCGTCAGCGCGCCGACGATGCCGGCAACGGCGCAGGATGGCACCAGCCCTTCGGGCGGCGCTTCCGGAAAAAGGTCGCGGTAGCCTGGATTGCGCTGGCCATCGGCGCCCGTTTCAAATGGCTTCAGCACCGTCACCGAGCCGTCGAAGCGGCCAACGGCGGCAGTGACCAGGGGCTTCTTTTCCTGCGCGCAGGCATCGGCCAGAGCATAGCGTGTCTCGAAATTGTCGGAGCCGTCGACCACGATATCGTATTGGGCGACGAGGGCAGGGGCATTTTGCTCGGTCAGTCTGAGGCGATGCAGTTCCACCCTGACATTGGGGTTGATGCGCATGATCGCCGCTGAAGCGCTGTCGGTCTTCGCCATGCCGATCGTATCGCTGCCATGGATCACCTGCCGCTGCAGGTTGGACAAGGAGACATCATCGTCGTCGACGATGCCGAGCGTGCCGACGCCGGCCGCCGCGAGATATTCGAGCACAGGGGCCCCAAGCCCGCCGGCGCCGATCACCAGCACCCGCGCCCGCTTCAGCTTCTGCTGGCCGGGGCCGCCGATTTCGGGCAGCACGATGTGGCGGGCATAGCGCTCAAGCTCTTCGTCGGTGAGTGCAGCATTCGTCATGGCCGGACCATATAGCGGGCAGGAAACCTTGTCATGCACATGCAAGGCGAAGCCTTGTCACTGACATGCAAGGCGAAGCCTTGTCATGCATATGCAAAGCGAAGCTTTGTCACTCACATGCAAGGCGAAGCCTTGTCCCGCAGGACAAATCGTCGTGCAAGGGGCTTTCAACTCTTCGACAGTTCAGCCGGTCGGGCCGACGCTGCCGTGATCGACCGTCAGGAATTGCGCCCGCCCGGCAAGGCTGGAAAACAGCGCCGCGTCGGTGCCGGTCATGAAGGCCTGGCAGTTGAGCTCTTCGAGGATGGAAAACAGCGCAGTGCGCCGGCCGCTGTCGAGATGCGCGGCGATCTCGTCGAGCAACAGGATCGGCGTCAGGCCCGACATCTCGCCGGTCAGCCGCGCATGCGACAGCACGATGCCGACAAGCAGCGCCTTCTGCTCGCCGGTCGAGCACAATTCGGCCGGCATCGACTTCGGCCGGTGGCGGACCGCGAGGTCGGAGCGGTGCGGACCGTCGAGCGTGCGGCCGGCGGCGCGGTCGCGCTCGCGGCCATTGGCGAGTATGGCGCGAAATCGCTCCTCGACGTCGACTGCCGGTGTGACCGCGATTTCGCTTTCCAATTCGCCGGCGAGGCTGATGTCGGCCTGCGGAAACGGGCCGCTGCCCGGCAGCTTGTCGATCATGGCCGCAAGCAGCCGCACCAGCTCGGCCCTGGCCGCCGCGATCGCCACCCCGGTTTCGGCCATCTGCATCTCGATCGCGTCGAACCAGCCGGTGTCGCGCGAGCCTTCCGTAAGCAAACGGTTACGGCCACGCATCGCCTTCTCGTAATCGAGCGCGCGCTGCCCGTGGCCGGGGTCGATCGCCAGCACCAGTCGGTCGAGGAAGCGGCGGCGGTCGGCGGCCGGCCCTGGAAACAGCCCGTCCATCGCCGGCGTCAGCCAGACGACCCGCAGCCATTCGAGCATATCCTCGGCCGATTTTGCCGGCGCGCCGTTGATGCGCACGCGCCTGCCGCCTTCCGCGGCACCATCGCCGCCGGCAATGCCGGTGCCGATTTCGACCTGACCTTCCGGTCCTTCGATGCGCGCATGCAAGGCAAAGCCGCCATCGCCGCCCTCGCGGGCGACGTCGGCGTAAGGCGCGCGGCGCAGCCCGCGCCCCGGCGTCAGCAGCGAAACGGCTTCGAGCAGATTGGTCTTGCCGGCGCCATTGTCGCCGGACAGCACGACAGCGCCGGGGCCGAGATCAAGCGAAAGTCCCGCATAGTTGCGAAAATTTGTAAGTGTAAGCTTACTTATATAGCTCTGCTGCCGAAGCTGTTTGGCGTCCGAGGTCACGGCGACATGTGAGGCCTGCTAGAGCAATTCCAGGAAAAGTGCATAGCGGTTTTCCGTCTGGAATTGCGTCAACAAAAGAGACAAAGCCTAGACCCGCATCGGCATCAGCACGTAGAGCGCGGTCTCGTCGGCCATGTCGTGGATCAGCGTCGGAGACCCGGCATCCGCCAGCATGAACTTGGCTTCCGAACCGGTGAGCTGGGCGGCGACGTCGAGCAGATATTTGGCGTTGAAGCCGATCTCGATCGGGTCGGACGAGTAGTCGGCCGCCAGCTCCTCGGTTGCGCTGCCGGAATCCGGATTGTTGACGGCGAGCGTGAGCTGGCCGTCATTGATCGACAGTTTCACGGCTCGGCCGCGCTCGGACGAAATGGTCGAGACGCGGTCGACGGCGGCGGCAAAGCTCTGGCGGTCGATAACCAGCTTCTTGTCATTGCCGGTCGGGATGACGCGCTGATAATCGGGGAAGGTGCCGTCGATCAGCTTCGAGGTCAGGATGACGCTGCCGATGGTGAAGCGGATCTTGGTATCCGACAGCTCCGTCGTCACCGCGATATCCGGGTCGTCGACCAGCTTCTGCAGCTCGCTCACCGTCTTGCGCGGGATGATGATGCCGGGCATGCCTTCCGAGCCTGCCGGCGCGTCGATCTCGGCGCGCGCCAGTCGGTGCCCGTCGGTCGCGACCGAGCGCAGCTTCAGCTTGCCGCCCGCCTCATGCGTGTGCAGGAAGATGCCGTTGAGATAGTAGCGCGTCTCTTCGGTCGAGATCGCGAACTGCGTCTTCTCGATCAGGCCCTTGAGCGCTACCGAATCGAGCCGGAAGATGTGCGAGAAGGAGCCGGCCGAAAGCTCCGGGAAATCGGACTGCGGCAAGCACTGCAGGCGGAAGCTGGAGCGCCCGGACGTGACGGTCATAGCGTTGCCGTCCTCGTCGGTCTTCAGCATCACCTCGGCGCCGTCGGCCAGCTTGCGCACGATGTCGTAGAGCAGATGCGCCGGAACCGTCGTCGCGCCGCCGCGCTCGACCTTGGCCGGCGTGGCTTCGGTCACTTCAAGGTCGAGGTCGGTGGCCTTCATTTCCAGGCTGGCGCCCTCGGCGCTGAGCAGCACATTCGACAGGATCGGTATGGTGTTGCGCCGCTCCACCACGCGATGGACGTGGTTGAGGGACTTCAGGAGATTGGATCGTTCCAGGATAACACGCATGACGAAACAGGCTCGCTTCAATGAATGAGCGGGTCACCGGGCGGCGGCGCCCCGCAAAAGCTCCGAAAAGCTCAGAATCTATGTAAGCTGACAGTAAAAACCCTGCAAACGCAAGCCCGCGCCACCGGTTCCAGCCGGTTGCGCGGGCTTTCTGGGGATAAAGCGGGCGAAGCGCTCAGGCCTGCTCGTTGATCAGCCTTCTGAGCAGTTCGAGTTCCTGCGCCAGCGTGTTGTCGGCGCCGGAAAGATCCTCGATCTTGCGCACGGCGTGCAGAACCGTCGTGTGATCGCGGCCGCCGAAACGGCGTCCGATCTCCGGCAGCGAGCGCGGCGTCATCACCTTGGACAGATACATCGCTACCTGCCGCGGTTTGACGATGGTGCGCGTGCGGCGGTTTGAGAGCAGTTCCGTCTTCGAAACGTTATAGTGGCGCGCCACGATGCGCTGGATGTCCTCGATACGCACCCGCTTCGGCTCGCCCGAGCGGTAAATATGACCGAGGATCTCGTCGATGCGGTCGATAGTGATCTGCGGCTCGAAGGACTGGCGAAACAGAAGCTGGTTGAAGGCGCCTTCGAGCTCGCGCCCGCTGCCCGTCACCGTTCTGGCGACGTGATCGAGGATCTCATCCGAAATGTCGAGCGAGGTATCGTCGATCTTGGCAGTGGCAAGGCGCAGCTTCAGCATGCCGAGGCGCATGCCGAAATCCGGCGCCGACATTTCGAGCGCCACGCCGCCGTTGAGGCGCGAGCGCACCCGCGGCTCCAGCGACTCCAGTTCAGACGGCGGCCGGTCGGCGGCGACCACCACCTGCTTGGCGCTGTCGAGCAGCATGTTGATGAGATGGCAGAACTCGTGCTGGATCGACTTGCCCTGCAGGAACTGCATGTCGTCGATTATCAGCAGATCGATGTCGCGCAGCTGCTCCTTGAGCGTCAGCGCATTGTTGTCACGGATCGCGGTGGCGAAGCGCCACATGAAATATTCCGCCGTCAGGTAGACCACGCGCGATTTCGGATTGTGCCGCAGCGATTCCGCCGCGATCGCCTGCAACAGATGCGTCTTGCCCAGGCCGACGGTCGCATGGAGAAAGAGCGGGTTGAAGCGCACCGCGCTGGACTGCGATTCCGCCACCGCCTTGGCCGCCGCGAAAGCAACACGGTTCGAAGGGCCTTCGATGAAGGAAGTGAAAGTGTAGCGCGGGTCGAGCGGCGACCCCAGCACATTGTGGCGGAACTCGGTCTCCACCGGCACGCCCTGGCGGGGCGCCGGCGTCCGTTCCACCCGACCGGCGCTCGCGGTGCCGGCGGCAAGCGCGGTCTGGGCCTGCTTGGTCATCTTGCGCGCCGGCGCGATCTCCGGCTCGACATTGTTGCGGCCCTGCCGCGTGGCGGTCCGCACGACGATCTCGATCTTGAGAAGGTCGGGATCCTCGTGCCTCCACAGTTCGGCGATAAGATCAAGGTAATGGCCGTTGATCCACGACCGCAGGAAGGCCGTCGGTACGGAGATGCGGACCATTCCGCGCGACGCCTCGGCAACCTTCATGCGGCCAAACCAGCTCGAATAGACCTCGGCTCCCAGACGCGCCTTCAATTGGGCCTTGACCCGCTCGAACTTCTGTTCAGCGTCGCTGGATGCCGCCATGTCGTCCCCTCCGACGATAGTTGCTGGGAATGGGAGTTCGCCCGCAATCTCCCCTTCGATGCCGCTCTGCATGATCAAGTTCCTTGTCTCTCGTACCCTTTTTCCGCCGGGAGTGCGCCTCCTGCACCCTGGGTCCGGCGACGTTTTTCGCTGCGCCTCTATCGCCGCCGCCGGCGATATCGTTGCAACGTTGCGCAAGGGACCTCTGCCGGCTCTCGCAAGCCGGCTTGATCATGCCAAGACAATACAACACCGCCCGGCGAAAATGCCGGCCCAACGTCGACTGCCATGTACAATTACGCCAGTCCCCTACCCGCACCGAAGAGACAAACCAAGCCGCACGCGGAATTGCTCCGCGTCATGAATTCCGCCATTTTTTGCTGGCCGATTCAGGCTGGGTTAAGGGCAGGTGCCCGTCCCTTCGATGGATGGACATTACCGAAATCGCTGTGGATAGGGCAAGGCCACGTCTAACGGATTTTTAACGAATCTGGTTACCGGAGACGTGTTCAAAGCAGGTGCCACTGCGGCCCATTTTCATAAAGCCATTGTGATTCAAACCCTTTTCCGTGGAATGTGAAAAAGGCCACACCTTCGGAAATTTTCTGAAATAATTCTCTTGACAGCTACTTGTCCCCCGCCGCTCCTCCGCGAGTTGAACAAGCTGTGGATGACCGTCTGTAAGCTTTTGAAAAATATATCGATTTTGTGGCAGGCTCATCTGTGGCCGTGCCCGCATCCAGCGGTCGTCGACATGAGCGATTATGTATATGCCGGCAAAACATTGGCTACTTTGAAATTCGGCCCAATCGTAGTTGTCCGACCGTTCTTTTTAAGTACTTGCCGGCAAACGAAAAAACCCGGCCTGTGCGGCCGGGTTCAAGGATAACGGTTCTAAAGGGAAGTCGGTCAGGCCGACAGCACCTTGACCCGCTGGGCCAGCCGCGAAACCTTGCGGGAAGCCGTGTTCTTGTGGAGGACACCCTTGGTTGCGGCGCGCATCAATTCCGGCTCCGCGGCCTTGAACGCTTCGAGCGCAGCAACCTTGTCGCCGGCGGCGAGCGCCTCTTCGACCTGGCGAACATAGGTGCGGACGCGCGACCGACGGTTCTTGTTGATCGCCGCGCGGCGGGCGATCTTGCGCGTTGCCTTTTTGGCCGAGGACGTATTGGCCATGATGCCTCTCTTCTGATCTGGTGGGCGCCAGCGGGTCGCAGGGCGCAAAAAACAAACGGGCAGCCACGGGCCGCCTCGGTTGGTGCGGCTTATAGTTCAGCTTTTCCGGCGCGTCAACGCCGCTTCGCGGTCTTTTTGGGGCTTGAAGCCGTACCGCGCTGAAACGGGTCCGCACGCCTAAAGCCGTTGTCTTGGTGCATGCCCGGCTTTCTGCCGAAATCGCGGCACGCATTAGGCCGACATGCCCTAGCTGTTGCTGAAATCCGGCTTCCGCTTCTCGACGAAGGCGGCCATACCCTCCTTTTGGTCATCGAGCGCAAACAGCGAGTGGAAAAGGCGGCGCTCGAAGCGCAGCCCCTCGGCAAGCGTCGTCTCGAAAGCGCGGTTGACGGCTTCCTTCGTCATCATCACCGACGGCAGGGAAAACTCGGCGATCTTCGCTGCCGCTTTCAGCGCCTCCTCGACCAGCTCGGCCGCCGGCACCACTCGCGACACCAGTCCGCAGCGCTCGGCCTCGGCAGCGTCCATCATCCGCCCGGTCAGGCACATGTCCATCGCCTTCGACTTGCCGACGAAGCGGGTCAATCGCTGCGATCCTCCCATGCCCGGCATGACGCCGAGCGTGATCTCGGGTTGGCCGAACTTTGCGTTGTCGGCTGCGATGATGAAATCGCACATCATGGCCAGCTCGCAGCCGCCGCCAAGCGCATAGCCGGCGACCGCGGCGATGATCGGCTTGCGCGCCCGGGTGAGCTCCTCCCACCCGACAAAGAAGTCTCCAGTATAGGCGTCGACAAAGGAGATCGCCTGCATTTCCTTGATGTCGGCGCCGGCCGCGAAGGCTTTTTCCGAACCCGTGAGCACCATTGCGCCGATGCCGGCATCGGCGCCGAACGCATTCACCGCCGCCACGATCTCGGCCAGCACCTGCGAATTCAGGGCATTGAGCGCCTTCGGCCGGTTCAGCGTGATCAGCCCGACCTTGCCGCGTGTCTCCACGAGAATGGTTTCATAGGCCATGGCATCGTCTCCTCGCTTCGATTGAGGAGACCGGTCTAGCTCACCGCTGACAGGTCCGGCAATAGAAGGTCGATCGGCCGCTCTGCACGATGCGTTCGATATGGCCGCTGCAGCCCGGTTTCGGACATGGCTCGTCTTCGCGGTCATAGACCGCGAAGGAATGCTGGAAATAGCCAAGCGACCCGTCTGCCTGGACATAGTCGCGCAGCGAGGAACCGCCGGCGGCGATCGCGTCGGCGATGACCGAGCGGATGGCCGCGGCAAGGCGTTCGCATTGCTCTTTCGCTCTCTTGCCGGAGCCGGCTATGGTGCCGGCTTCGCGCAGCGGCGACAGGCCGGCGCGCCACAGCGCTTCCGACACATATATGTTGCCGAGCCCGGCGATCAGCCGCTGGTCGAGCAACGCGGCCTTGAGCGGCGATCTGCGGCCTTCGAGCAGCGAGGCGAGCAGGGGACCGTCGAGCGCGTTGCCGGTCGGCTCGATGCCCAGCCCAGCCAGCATTGGATGCGTGTCCGGCGCGCCTTCGGCAAACAGCATGAAGCCGAAACGGCGCGGATCGTTGAAGATGACGCGGGACCGCTCGCCCTTCGGGGAGTCGACATCGAATACGACGTGGTCATGCGCCTCGCTCTTCGAGCGCTCGTGATGGAAGCTGCCGGGAATGCGGCCGTTGCCAGCGGTTTCGACGCGGAACGATCCCGACATGCCGAGATGGCAGATCAGCACCGGACCGTTTTCGATGTGCATCGTCAGATATTTGGCGCGCCTGCCAAGCGCCGTCACGGTCTTGCCGGCAAGCCGCTCCGAGAACCGTTCGGGAAAGGGAAAGCGAAGGTCTGGCCGTCGCGCCTCGACATTGACGAGCCGCGCCCCTTCCAGGACCGGCTGCAGCCCCCGCCGCACCGTTTCGACTTCAGGCAGTTCCGGCATGGCCGCCTATCGTCGCGAGGAAAGAGGTGCCGTGGCGGCCACGCGCAAGCCCGAGATGATCCGCGATGGTTTCGCCGATATCGGCGAAGGTCGGCCTGAGCCCGATGTCGCCGCCCTTCAGTCCCGGCCCTATCCCGATCACCGGAACGCGTTCGCGGGTATGATCGGTGCCGCGCCAGGTCGGATCGTTGCCGTGGTCGGCGGTGAGGATGAGAAGGTCGCCCGACTTGATGCGCGACAGCGCTTCCGGCAGCCGGCGATCGAAGGCCTCGAGCGCTCCGGCATAGCCGGCGACATCGCGCCGATGGCCGAACTCGGTATCGAAATCGACGAAATTGGCAAAGACCAGATCGCCTTCGCCGGCGTCGTCCATGGCGGAGAGCGCCTTGTCGAACATCGCCATGTTGCCGCCCGCCTTGCGCACCTCCGCGATGCCGCGGTGGGCGAAGATGTCGCCGATCTTGCCGACGGCGATGACCTTGCTGCCGCGCTCGGTCAGCCGGTCGAGCAAGGTCGGCTCCGGCGGCGGCACGGCATAGTCGCGGCGGTTGTGGGTGCGCTGGAAGGTGGCGCTTGTCTCGCCGACGAAGGGCCGCGCGATCACCCGCCCGATGTTGAGCGGATCGACCAGCCGGCGCACCGTCAGGCAAAGCTCGTAGAGCCGCTCCAGGCCGAAATGCGTCTCGTGCGCGGCGATTTGCAATACGGAGTCGACCGATGTGTAACAGATGGGCTTGCCGGTCCGGATGTGTTCCTCGCCGAAGCGCTCGATGATCTCGGTTCCTGGCGCATGGCAATCGCCGAGGATGCCCGGCACCTTGCCTTCGCGGATGATCGCGCCGGTCAGCTCGGTCGGGAAGGCGGGCACGGTGTCGGGAAAATAACCCCAGTCGAAACGCACGGGCAGGCCGGCAATCTCCCAATGGCCCGACGGCGTGTCCTTGCCGCTAGAGACCTCCTGGGCAGCGCCATGGAACGACGCGGCAAGCAGCGGCGCGTCGAGGTCGACCGTCAGCCCGGTTGCCGTCTTGGCCGCGCGGGCAAGCCCGAGCGACATCATGTTGGGGACGGCGAGCGGTCCGCGGCGCAGGCCTCCACGATCCGCGCGGCCCTCGGCGCAAGTCTGCGCGATGTGTCCGAATGTGTCGGCGCCGGCATCGCCGTAGCGTTCGGCATCGGCCGCTCCGCCGATGCCGAAAGAATCGAGAACGAATAGGAAAGCCCGCGCCATAGGGGTGCCATCGTGCCAATCTAACCAGCCAGACATAGAGTTCCGCAGCGGCGTTGGCAAATCGGATACCAGACCGCAACGGCTTGGTGCAAAGTGGTGCGGATCGAGGGAGTGCGGCAAGAATGGGCATGGGCGCAAAATCGACGGCAAGCCAGGCATTGAGGACCTGCGCGGCGGCTCTCGCGGTGCTCTCCGCGGCCCCGCCGGCGCATGCCGACTGGCGCGCCGACATCGGCACGTTTCGCATAGGAATCGTCGCCGAGCCTGGAGGCGGCAACACGGTACCTGGTCTGGCGCGCTTGACGGATGCCTATACGAACGCTCTCGGCATGAAGGTCGAGTTCGTCGTTGCTCGCGACTATGCGGCATTGATCGAGGCTCAGGCGAGCGGCCGCTTACAGTACGCGGTCTATTCGGCGCTCGCCTACGCTACGGCTTCGGTGCGCTGCGGCTGTGTCGAGCCGCTGGTGGCGCCGGTCGATGCCGATGGAGCCGCCGGCGTCCGTTCCCTGCTGGTGACGCGCGACGGCAAAGTGCCGGGCCTCACAGCGATCGCCTCGCATCGGATCGCCATCGCGCCCGCCGACAATGTCGCCGGTTCCCTCCTGCCGCTGACCGGACTGGCCGGCGAAGGCGTGCCGATCGCGCAGGATTCACCTTTCCTGGCGCGCGCCTCGTCGGCCACCGCGGCCGAGGCGATGCTCGGCGACGGCGAAGCCGACGGCCTGTTCGGCTGGGAGCCTGTCGGCGCCGACGGCCAGCCTACCGACACGGGCGGCACCATCCTGCGGCTTGCGGCCGCCGGCGTCCCGAAGACGTCGCTTCGGGTGCTGTGGAGCTCGGCTCCGCTGCGATATGGCCCTCATGCCGTGCGCAGCGATCTCGACGCCGAAGCCAAGCGACGGCTGGCCGTGTTTCTGACCAATCTCAAGTCGCTGACTCCGGACGTCTACGATCTTCTGGAGCCGACGCACTCCGGCGGCTTCGAACTGGCCGTATCAAAGGACTACGCAACGGCCCTGGCCATCGTGCGGCGGGGAACTCGCGGGGATTAGTCCGTCAGCAGTCGGTGCAAGGAACCGTAGGACCGCGGCGCGGCCTCAGATAGTACGTTTCGCCCATCGATATGTTGTTGAAGGCCGAGGTCAATCCAAGCGTCGACGAACTGTCGGCTGACCAGGTGATGATCGGCTTATAGCCGAGGTCGCTTTCCACCCGGACAAGGAAGGTGTTGCGGATATTCAGCGTTGGCGGAACGGTGGTGGGACTGGTCTTCGCCGCGTCGGCGCTATAGGTGGTGCCCACGAGCTTGCGCGACCAGGCCACCGTCGCCTTGGGCGATGCCTCGTCGGAGATCTGGATCCCGGTGATGATGATCGTCGGCGTGGAGCGGTTGTAGGGCTGCAGCGTCGAGGTGCCGATCTTCATGATCGCGTCGAGATCGGCTTTCGTGACGCTGGTCTGCTGCGTGACGAGATCCGCCACCATGCTGCCGATGCGGCTGACCTTCTTGCTGGTTTCGATGGCCTGCGAGGCTTCCATCGTGATGAAGTACATGATGAGCAGCACCGGCACGATGAACGCGAACTCGATTGCCGCGACGCCGCGGCGATCGAGGCAAAACCGTGCCGCCTTCGTCACGAAAGCCGAAATTCGCCGCTGTGCCCCCGCACGGTACATATCCTACCCCCACACCGCCGTAAGTCTCGGCCGGCCGCAATCTTGAAGCATGTCTCCCGAAGTGGACCCGGTTTCGGGAGACATGCCGAAAATCAAAAAGCCAAAGCAGGTCGCCTCACGCGACCTGCTTCAGTCGTCGAATGGTTCGTTCTGCCAGGTCACCGATGCGAAGTGCAGCGTCTTGCCGCCATTCAGATTGGCCATCTGTTTAGCCAGGAAATCGGTGATCACCGGCCATTTGTAGAAAACCCGCAGCATGTTCTTCGATTCCGCCAGCCCCGGCGACACCGTGAAAGTCGTCGAGCTCGTGCCTGTCAGCACGATTTCGCCGTTCTGGATCTTGAAGCCCGCCGCTGCGGCGTCGGCGAAGGTCGGATATTCGCGCAGGTCTACCAACAGGGAAGCATTTGACCCGGAACCGGGGCAGTTCGTGGCGACCATGATCTCCAGCCTGTCGCAGATCAGCGTCTTGATCGAGGCGTCGGTGACGTTGGCCTTCTTGAGCTGGCCGGTTCGCAGCTGGCGCGCGATATCGTCGGTGGCGTTGGCCATCACTTCCTGGCCGGCGAACGAGATGCAGCTCTCCAGGATGGCGAAAACGAGCAAGGCGAACGGCATGGCCAGCATTGCGAATTCCAATGCCGTGCTGCCGCGCCTGTCGCTGAAGAAACCGGGGCGTGGCTTTGCCTCGGCTTTGCCGTTCATGCCACCCTTGGGCGCCCTGCTCATGTTCCGTTCCTGCCGATCCCTTGCAATGTCGGCTGCAACCTATCGGCCACCCATTGAGGTCCGGTTTGGATCAGCGTTAAACTCGGTGGGCTGCCCTTAACCCGCTGTTAACCTGCGGGCGCTTGCGTCCTTAAGCTCAGCGGGCTGCGTTCATTTCCGTTTCGGACGTTTTCTCAGCCTCGCTCTTGTACGAGCTTTCGCAATAGGGCGTGCAGGACATGGTCTGGACTTCGGCGCGTCGATAGATGCGCACCGAGGACGCGGCTTGTCGGACGACCGTCACCTGCTCATCTATGATCGGGCTGCCATCGGAATCGAGCACGACCAGATTGGTCACGCCGAAACCTTTGCCGGTGAGAACGACCGTCGAGGCGTCCTGCACGGCGGCATCGGCGATGGCCGGATTGCCGACGACGATCGTATCGGCCGCGCGCGACAACTTGACGATCTTTGCTTGATTCATGGTGACCTCGATGCCGGCGCCGGCGCTGGCCGGCATGACGGATGCGGCGACAGCCAACAGCGCGACGACTGAAAATGGCGATCTCGACGAGGTCATTGAAGCGCTCCGGAGCGGCAGACTGTTCAACGGAACATGAACGAAATTGGTGAACCGACGGTTAAGCGCCGCATGGCCGCGATAAGGATTGGCCGGCTCGGCGGTCATAAGCCTGAGAGCATACGCTGTTTTAGCGAAATCGCGGATGGGCCGGATCTCCGCGCTTTTCCTGCCCGCCACTCCGCCTCTGGAGGTTTAGGCCACGGTTAACCAAGCAACGGGATCGCCTCCGGAAAGGAATCGGTAAGGGTATTTATTAAGCCGATCGAAAGGGCTTCCCCCTAGATTTGGCACATCCGATCAACCGGCAAGAGAAGTTGACGGAAGTGCTGTAACACGTGGAGTAGGAGCTCTCGAATGTCTAACCTCATCGCACGTTTCGTAAAGGACGAATCCGGCGCGACCGCCATCGAATACGGTCTGATCGCCGCCCTCATCGCGCTCGCCATCATGGTCGGCGCCGGCCAGCTCGGCACTGCCCTGAACACCAAGTTCAAGGCAATTGCCAGTGCGGTCCAAAACTCCAACTAAGATCAACCGAGGACGACGAAGTCGCTCTCGACGAGAAGGGCCGCCTCGAGGCGGCCCTTGTTCGTTGCAGCATCTGGTTGCGCGCGAATTTGATCGTCGGCACTCACCGACCGTTAATGGCGTGTGGCTAGACTGGGCGTGTTACTTTTCTCAAGGCATTGTGTTGTCTCATGCTTGAAGCTGTAATCTTCGTCGTCTTTCCTTTCTGCATGCTGTTTGCGGCGATCTCCGACATGCTTTCGATGACGATCGCCAACCGCGTGCCGGTGCTGCTCGTGGCGACGTTCGCTCTGGTCGCTCCTTTGACCGGGATGGACTGGGCCATCTATGGCGGGCATTTCGCGGCAGGTGCCCTGGTGCTGGCCGCGACGTTCGGACTGTTCGCGCTCGGCGGCATGGGCGGCGGCGATGCCAAGCTGCTGGCCGCGACCGCCGTATGGATGGGGCTCAACATCAATCTCATCGGCTACCTGGTGACCTCGACATTGATCGGCGGCCTGCTGACGGTCGCCATTCTGGCCTACCGGAAATCGCCATTTGCGGTCTACACCGGCCACAACCGTTTTCTGCGCCATTTCGCCGACGAGACCGCAGGCATTCCTTATGGCGTCGCGCTTGGTCTTGGCGGGCTCCTCACCTTTCCGGATTCTTCGTTGATGGTCTGGGCGCTGGATAGGCTCACGATCTGAAGCATATCGCCATCTTCAGATGCGCTCGGTGCGCTTCGGAGTCTGGCTTTACGCCTACCAAACAGCTTGTTGCCTTCGGAAAATCAGTTTCTGTGACAAGGGTTCTCGCGGCACTTGGCCGCCTTTTTTGTTAACGGCAAGGCGGTTCGGTCCAATTTGAGTAAACGTTAAATTAATCACGATCGTAAGCATTGCATTAACCTTGTTTTGACGATTGCGGCTGCAAAGTCCGGCTTGGCGAGGTGGTTTGCCTTGAGGCGAAGGGTCCGGACGAATGCCAGCATCCCGACTGATTATTCTGAGCGTGGCCGTGGCCGCGGCGGGTGGCGCGGGTTATGTCGCGAAGAACATGGTAGTGGCGCCGCCGGCTCAAGTCGTCGTCAACGCTCCCAAGCAGCCGGCGATCGCGCTGCAGGACGTGCTGGCGCTTTCCGGCGATGTCGCAATGGGCAGCCAGCTCGGTGACAACATCAGGTGGGAGCAGTGGCCGGCGAGCGGCATCAACGCTAATTTCATCACCCGTGCGGCCGAACCGGACGCAGTCGAAAAGCTGAAGGGCTCGGTGGCGCGTGTAGCAATGTATGCCGGTGAGCCGTTGCGGCGCTCCAAGCTGGTCGGCGAGGGGCAGAGCTTCATG